>NZ_JBUDGD010000011.1:0-118723 GCF_055484735.1 Pseudomonas sp. 15C
ACGTGCGGCGGACCAACCAAGGGTAAGGATTCCAATCACTGGCTTGCGATTGGCGAGAGTCTGAAAGACAAAAGCGAGGGTGAGCATGCCGACTGCGGTGATGGCCCAGCCGATCAGCACTGCACCGACGTCAGCACTGGCGGCCATGTTTTGTGGCAACGAAAATATCCCGCCACCGATCATTGAACCGACTACCAGTGCAACCAGTGCACCGAGTCTTAGTTTTCCGGGCGCTTCAGACATTTGCATGACTCCATTGCAGGAGAGAAGAGATCACAGCGTAAATCTGTTGTCTGTTCAAACAGCTGACGTAGATCAGTCCATGGTCACATTCCATTGTTAATGAATGACTTAGGCAATCACTGGTGGCATAAGGCTTTAGTCTGCGAGGCCCGTTCTAGAGGCTTTGTGGCTATGTGTTTGGGAATGGCTATTATTACTTTCGAATTATCACGCTAGTTCTTTTCTGGCGTTTGGCAAATTTTCCGCTGCTGTTTTCAGTACAGAATTGATTAATCAGGATCAGCGCACAGAAATGTCTTAACGTGCTATGCGTTATCGTCGTCGGCTATATATAAGGGGGTTAGCTGAACCTTTATCTGATAAGCATCATCTACCTTCCAGATTTTTAGCCGGTCGTTGTTACAAATAAACTTCGCCACTGTTTTTCAAGGAGACTTGCATGTCGCAACCCACACAGAAGCTGCGACTGGGCGCGCTGATTGCGCTGGTGGTGGGGTCGATGATCGGCGGGGGAATTTTCTCGCTGCCGCAAAACATGGCCGCGCGCGCCGATGCCGGAGCGATTCTGATCGGTTGGGGCATCACTGCCGTCGGCATGCTGACGCTGGCTTTCGTCTTCCAGACCTTGGCCAATCGCAAGCCGGAGCTGGACTCGGGCGTGTACGCGTATGCCAAGGCCGGGTTTGGCGATTACATGGGCTTTTCCTCGGCCTGGGGATACTGGATCAGCGCCTGGCTGGGCAACGTCGGTTATTTCGTGCTGCTGTTCAGCACCCTCGGCTATTTCTTTCCGGTGTTCGGTCAGGGCAACACGCCGATCGCCATCGGTTGCGCCTCGGTGCTGCTGTGGGCGGTGCATTTTCTGGTGATGCGCGGGATCAAGGAGGCGGCGCTGATCAACCAGTTG
The DNA here is from genome assembly GCF_055484735.1 of Pseudomonas sp. 15C. NCBI lineage: Bacteria > Pseudomonadati > Pseudomonadota > Gammaproteobacteria > Pseudomonadales > Pseudomonadaceae > Pseudomonas > Pseudomonas sp. 15C. The sequence goes on from NZ_JBUDGD010000011.1 coordinate 1,151, forward strand.
ACCACCGTCGCCAAGGTCGTGCCGCTGATCATGTTCATCGTCATCGCCGCGGTGGCGTTCAAGGCCGATATATTCACCCGCGACATCTGGGGCGCCAGCAATCCGAATTTCGGCGGGGTGATGGATCAGGTGCGCAACATGATGCTGGTCACTGTGTTCGTGTTCATCGGCATCGAAGGCGCCAGTGTGTATTCGGCGCGGGCGGAAAAACGCAGCGACGTCGGTCGCGCCACGGTGATCGGGTTTATCGGCGTACTGGCGCTGCTGGTGCTGGTCAATGTGCTGTCGCTGGGGATCATGACCCAACCGGAACTGGCCAATCTGCAGAACCCTTCACTGGCGGCGGTGCTTGAGCACATTGTCGGGCCGTGGGGCGCGCTGCTGATCAGCGTCGGCCTGGCGATTTCGCTGCTCGGGGCGTTGCTGTCGTGGGCCTTGCTCTGCGCCGAGATCCTGTTCGCCACCGCCAAAGACAAGACCATGCCGGCGTTCCTGACCAGGGAAAACAAGAACCATGTGCCGGTCAACGCGCTGTGGCTGACCAACGCGATGATCCAGATTTTCCTGTTGATCACGCTGTTTTCGGCGGGCACGTACACCAGTCTGATCTACCTGGCCTCGTCTATGATTCTGGTGCCGTACCTGTGGTCGGCGGCCTACGCGGTGCTGCTCAGCGGGCGTGGCGAAACCTACGAACAGGCCTCGGCCGAACGCCGCAAGGACCTGCTGATCGGCGGCATCGCCTTGGTCTATGCGGTGTGGTTGCTGTACGCCGGCGGGGTCAAATACCTGCTGCTGTCGGCGCTGTTGTATGCGCCGGGGGTGATTCTGTTTGCCAAGGCCAAGCGTGAGGCGGGCGAGCCGTTGTTTACCACGGTGGAGAAGGGGATTTTTGCCTGTGTGGTGATTTGCGCGGGGTTGGCGGCGTATGGGTTGTATAGCGGGGTGTTGAGTTTGTAGGGTGGTTTGCTTTGGCAGGTCAGGCCTCATCGCGAGCAGGCTCACTCCTACATTTGGAACGCGTTCCCCTGTAGGAGTGAGCCTGCTCGCGATAGCGGTTTCAAATTCACCACCGTGGGCGGTGTGAACCCAGATCTGTGGCCGGCAAATCCCACCAGACCGGCGTCCCGCCAATCTCTACCGGCACGCGCAACCGCCGTGCCGCCCCCCACGCCGTCTGTTCAATCGCCGGATCCTGATCCCGCTCATCCTGAACCCGCAACGGCTCATCTGTCCCCGGCCCGTGCTCGACCAACAGCTTCGCCGTACGCGCCAGCGACAACCGCGCCGAACCCCCGCGTCCGTTGGCCAGGCGTTCAGTCAGCAACCGGAGCGCACTCGCCGCCATCAAATACCCGGTCGCATGATCCAGCGCCTGCACCGGCAACGGCGTCGGTTTATCCGCCTGCTGCCAGCGCATCCCGGCTTCGGCGATGCCGCCGCTCATTTGCACCAGGCTGTCGAAGCCGCGCCGGTTGCGCCACGGGCCGCTCCAGCCATAGGCATTCAGGCTGACGTCGATCAACCCCGGCGCCAGTTGCTGCCGACGTTCAAAGCCGAAGCCGAGATGTTCCAGGGCATCGGCGCGATAGCCGTGCAGCAGAAAGTCGGCGTCCTTCAACAAGCTTTCGAACAACATGCGATCCGCCGCGTCATGCAGATCCAGCCGCGCGCAGCGTTTGCCCAGGGTCATTTCCGGGACGACGCCGGGTTCGTTCCATGTCGGTGAATCGATGCGCAACACATTCGCGCCGAATCCGGCGAGAAAGCGGCTGGCCGTGGGGCCGGCCAGCACGCGGGTCAGGTCCAGCACCTTGATCCCGGCCAGCGGGCGCGCGGCCGAGCCTTGCCATGGCAGGGTTTTCTGATGCGCTTGTTCAGTGAAATGCACCAGCGGCTCGGCATTCACCGCCAGCCCTTGTGGGTGCTGCTGCCACTGCGCCCAGCTGCGCATTTCGGCGGCGCAACCGTTGGCTTCGACCACCGCTTGCTCCAGCGCCGTGCCGGTCCATTTTGCGACTTTGGCCGCCATCGCCGCACGGTCGGCGCAGGCACCAAGCACCCGTTCAGCGGCGGCGCGGTGATGTGGGGCGTTGGTGTGCAGGCGAATCCAACCGTCTGCGGTGGCGTAGTCACCGGCGACCGGGTCCCACAGCGGCGGGACTTTCCAGCCGATCGGGCGGATCGAAGAACTGAACCAGAACGACGCCAGACGTCGATCGACGGTGACGGTCGGTAATTCACCGCTTTGTTGACAGATCAATTCGCTGACCGACTGACCGGCCGCAGCGAGGCTGGCGCAGGCCAGATCGGTGACGGCGAACGCCGAGGGCAGGGCGCCACGGCCGTTGAAGGCGATTGACGCGGTGGGCAAGCCCAGTGCGGCTTGCAGGGAGGTGAGCAAGTCAGTCATCGAAAACCCTCCGGAGCGAGAGGGCGATGATAGTGCAAAAGAATCGCGGTTTAGATGAAACCGCAGGATCAACACTCACCCCTGTGGGAGCTGGCTTGCCAGCGATAGCGGTGTGTCAGCCACAGAATGGTCAACTGATCTGCCGCCATCGCTGGCAAGCCAGCTCCCACAGGGTTATGTGATGTTGTCAGTTCTTGTGTCAGACGCGGAACTGATCCATCAATTTCATCTGCTGGCTCGCCAGGCTGTTGAGCTGGCTGCTGATCGCGGCCGATTCAGTGGCTTGCCCGGTGAGGGTTTCGGTCACGGTGCGGATCGCCGAGACGTTGCGGTTGACCTCTTCGGCCACGGCGCTTTGCTGTTCGGCGGCGCTGGCGATCTGCAGGTTCATGTCGCTGATCACCGTCACCGCGTCGCTGATCTTGCCCAGCGCATCGACGGCGTGACGAATCTGCCCGGCGTTGTTGTGCGCTTGGGTCTGGCTCGAATGCATGGTCGCGACCACGCCACGGGTGCCGGTCTGGATGCGCTCGATCACCAGGCGAATTTCCTCCACCGAATCCTGAGTGCGCTTGGCGAGGTTGCGCACTTCGTCGGCGACCACGGCGAAACCACGGCCGCTCTCACCGGCACGGGCGGCTTCGATGGCGGCGTTGAGGGCGAGCAGGTTGGTTTGCTCGGCGATGCTGCGGATCACTTCCAGCACCGAGCCGATCTGCTCGCTGTTGACGGCCAGCGCTTCGACTTCAGTCACCGCTTTGCTGACTTCGTCGGCCAGTTGATTGATGTCGCGGGTACTGCGCTCGATGATCGCCATACCGTCCTTGGCCGATTGATCGGCGCCTTTCGCCGCATTGGCGGCGTTCGAGGCGCTGTTGGCGACGTCGTGGGCAGTGGCGCTCATTTCGTTCGACGCGGTGGCGACCTGGTCGATTTCGCGGAACTGCACCTGCATGCCTTCGCTGGTTTGCCGGGCAATTTCCGAAGACTGGTCGGCGGTGCCACGGGCTTCGGTGATGCTTTGCTTGATCTGGGCGATGGTCGGTTGCAGCTTGTCGAGGAAGCGGTTGAACCAGTTCACCAGTTCGCCCAGCTCATCTTTTTTGCTGTAGTTCAGCCGCTGGGTCAGATCGCCTTCGCCGCTGGCGATGTTCTTCAGCATGTCGGCGACGCTGTTGATCGGGCGAGTAACGCCCGAAGCGGTGAGCCAGATCAGCAACAGGCCGACCACACCCGCAACCACAGCGACCAGCAGCGCAGTGATCACACCGGTTTCCTGGGCGTCGTCGAGCACCGCTTGCAGCTTCACCGAGTCGGCCAGCAGCACGTGTTTCGGCAAGTCGATGACCACGCCCCAGGCGCGCGAATTGCCGATCGGGTCAACCGGATACACCGCGCGGATCAAATCGCCCTGTTCGAGGATTTTCGGCGTACCGGCGGTGAGCAGTGGCAGCACGTCCTTGCTGTCGACGCCCGGCGTGTCGCCGATCTTCTTGCCGACCTTGCTCGCATCGGCGCTGTCCGCCGCGAGCACGCCGCTGCCGGAGACGATGAGCATGTGCCCGGCGTTGTTGAACAGGTTGCGCTGCGACTCGACGGCGGTGGCTTGCAAGGCATCGAGGGCAATGTCGATACCGACCACGCCGAGGGCTTTGCCGTCGACCATCAAGGGTACGGAAATGGTCGTCATGAGCATTTCCTTGGTCCCGACGGTGTCGGCATACGGATCGAGCAGGCAGGTGCGCTTGTTGTCGCGAGGGCAGGTGTACCAGCTGTTGTAGGGCGTGCCGCTGACGCTGAGGGTGGTTTTGGTCAGGTCTTCTTCGACCATGATCGTGTTCAGCGCCGCACCGCCGGCGCGGCTCCAGTAAGTGGCGAAGCGCCCGGCTTCGTTGGACTGGCGCGCGGCGTCATCGACGAATTCGCTGTCCTTGCCGTCCAGGCCGTTGGGTTCGAAGGCCAGCCAGATGCCCAGCACCTTGTCGTTGCGCTCGAACGCGGTTTTCAGGCTCTGGTTCAACTCTTCCCGCAGGGCACCGGCGTCGAGCGAGCGCTTGGTAGCCATGACGCGCAAGTCCTTGATCTGGTCGGCCAGCGCGGTGATCACCAGCAGGCTTTCGCCGAAGGTTTTCTGCACACGCACCGCTTGTTCGGCGGCTTTGGCCTGCAGCAAATTCTGCACGCTGGCGGTGAGCAACTGGTTGCTGGAAGTGCTGACCAGTTCATCGTTCTGATTGGTCTGGTACATGTTCATGCCAACAATCAGCGCGACCACACCGAGCAGGCACAAGCCGCTGAGCAGGACGATTTTCAGGCGAATGGACAGAGAGGCGAACATCGGGCGATCTCGTAAATGGATAAGGAAAGTGACTGTCGGGCAAATGAACTACCCGGTTCGCCAAATCCATTCAGCGCCATGTCTGCTCATCGGCGCGCAACGAGACGGCATGAGGCCGCTGCCGACGAACGGTCAGCGCTAAACGTTTGCGCAGGGGATTGTGCCGAAAACAAGAATAATTACAGGGATGTTTCAGTATGCAGCGGGGAGGTTTTCCGGGCGCGACCAGATCCACAGGTTGCCCAGCGCCATGCCGGCGATCGCCAGATAGACCGGCCAGCCATGCTCGAGCAGCACCAGCATCATCGTTGCGCACAGCAGCATGCTGACGGTGGCACTGACCTTGGCCTTGCGCGCGATGATCTTGCCGTTGCGCCAGTTGCTCAGGATCGGCCCGAACAGGCGATGGTTTTCCAGCCAGGCACTCAGACGCGGCGAACTGCGCGTCGCCGCCCACGCGGCGAGCAGGATGAACTCGGTGGTCGGCAGACCGGGCACGACAATCGCGACCAGCCCGATGCCGAGGCTGACATAGGCGAGCAGGCCGAACAGCAGGCGGGCGAGTTTTGAGGGGGCGGGTGCGGGCATGGGCTCGGTATTGCAGTGAGGCGAAACGGGGATTCTACAGGCTTGCAGAGATCCCTGTGGGAGCTGGCTTGCCAGCGATAACGGTGGAACAGTCGACATCGTATTGACTGATCTATCGCCATCGCTGGCAAGCCAGCTCCCACAGGGTCTTGTGTTGTATCAGTCAGGCAGGTTCGGCCTCTGTGGCGTAAGCCTGCTCCAGCAGCACGGTAAAGCGATTGAACGCATCGAGCGCGCCTTGCTCGGCTTCGGCTTCTTCTTCAGCCGTAAATTGCAGTGCATCGAGGGTGCGCACGAAGCTCTTCCAGCCTTCGGCACGGCCGCCTTCTGGCTCGCCGAGATGACGCGCGCCAAAGCTTTCGTTCAGCTCCAGCGCCACCGCACGTTTGATCAAAAACGCCGCGCCGAGCTTGGAGCCTTCGGAGACGAAGAGCCAGCCCAGTGCGCGCGCCTTGCTCGGTTTGGTCACGGCACCGGCCACCGGCGCCGGCACTTCGGTGTCGAGGTCGGCGAGGTCAGCCTTGGCAGCTTCGGCACGGCAACGGGCCGGCAGGTCAGGGATGATCGCGGTGAGTTCGGCATCGTTGTACAGCGCGACCAGTTCCGACTGGAACAGGTACTGCGCAACGACAAAACGGCCGAAGCTGGCGCGAGTCTCGAACGGTGCGTGGGCTTTCACCAACGCGTCGAGCTTGCTGTGCGGCTCATGGGTGATCTGGTTCAGGCGTTGCGAACGCAGGGCTTTGTCCGAGGCAGTCATGGGGTGTCCTTGATAAATGAGGCGCTTGATAACAAGACGTACGGGCGGATGCCGGAGAGTAAAAAAACCTCACTGCGCGGCGTATCGCACACGCAGTGAGGTCGGCCGGATCAGATATCCCAGATCAGGTTGATCGCGAAGTTGCGGCCCGGCTGGGTCAGGCGATCAAGGTTGGCCGGTTGAGTGACCGAGGCTTCGCCGACACTGTCGTAACCGCGCACGTCATCCCACAGCCAGTACTGCTTGTCGGTGAGGTTGTAGATGCCGCCGCTGACGGTGACGTCGTCGCTGACCTTGTAATACCCGGCCAGATCGAGAATGCCGAAACCCGGCGTCTTGAACTGGCTGCTGACGCCGTCCGGCGACTTGAAGTTGCTGTCGTCGACGCGGTCCTTTTTCTTCACCACGGTCCAGCTCAGCAAGCCGCCGTAATGGTCCTGGTCGTAACCGAGGCCGAACACGCCGGTCAATGGGTTGACGCTGTTGATCGGCTCGCCGCTGTCGTTGTTGCGACCGTAGGCGTAGGCGATCGAGCCCTGGGTGTACAGGCCTTGCGGCGCGCCGAACGCATCGAGATTCAAGCGGCCTTTGACTTCCGCACCCTTGATCGTGGCGCGCTTGATGTTGTTGCTCTGGAAGGTCAGTTGATCGTCGCCCGGCTTGACCGCGTCTTCGTTGATGAAATCGCGGTACTTGTTATAGAACACCGCCACGTCGAACGAGCCGTGCTCGAAATGGCCGCGCAGACCGGTCTCGAAGCTTTTGCTTTTCTCCGGTTCAAGATCGGAGTTCGGCGCGACGGTGTAACCGGTGGTGCTGTTCTCGAAGCGTCCGTACAGCGATTTTGCCGTCGGGGTGCGGAAACCTTCGGCGTACTGGCCGTACCAGGTGTAGTTTTCCGTCAGGGCATAGGTCAGGCCGAATTTCGGCGAGACTTTGTGCCAGGTCTTGTTCTTGTCGCTGACGGTGCCTTGGCCGTCGGCGGCCACGGTATTGAGAAATTCCCGGGTGATGTGCGGCTTGAGCTGGGTGTAGTCGTAGCGCAGCCCCGGCAGGAAGGTCCAGTCGTTCCAGCTGATCTGGTCCTGCGCGAACAGGCTGTAGGTGTTGATGGTCGGATCGGGGAAATCGCTGGCCTTGGCCAGCACGTCCGCCGCACTGGTCGCGCCAATTGCCGTGCAACCACGGCCGACGGCCAGACAGGTGCCGTCGCCGCTGCGCGAGCCGGTGACTTTCTGCTGCTTGATCGTGGTGCCGTAGGTCAGCACATGATCGGTGGCGCCGAGGGTGAAGGCCTTGTCCAGTTGCGCATCGAAGACCCACTGTTTTTCTTCGTAGATCGTGTCGCGGGTGCGCCGCACTTTGCGGGTGATCGGGTAGTAATATTCTTCGGTGCTCTGGTCGGTCTTGGCGATCTGGTAATTGAGGCTCCACTTCACGTTGTCGACCAGCAGGCTGTCGAGGGCGAACGTGTGCTCGAGGCCAAAGCGCTCACGGCTGATGGTGTCGTTGCCGGTGCGCCACTGGTACATGCCGCCGGGCAGTACGCTGGCGGGGATGGTCGGCGCACCATTGAAGTACGGGCCGCCGTAGGCGCTTTTCTGATCGGTATCGCGGTCGTCCTTGTACTTTTCGTAGGTCAGGCCCAGACGCGAATCGTCGTTGTAGTTCCAGCCGAGCTTGGCTAAAACGTTGGTCGCGCGCACGTCTTCCGGATTGGCGGCGGTGCGCGCAAGGCCGGTGCCGTTGTTGCCGCCGTAGGATTCGGTTTCGTGACCGTCGCGCTGGCTGTAGTGCAGCAAGCCGTCGAATTCACCGGAGCGCCCGGCAACGGTGGCGGATTTCAGCCAGCTGTCGTCAGCCGAGCTGTAACCGGTTTTCAGGCGGGCGCCGAGGTCTTTGCCGGGCTTGATGATGTCGTCGGCATCCAGCGTGTAATAGCTAACCGCGCCGCCGATGGCGTTGCTGCCATACAGCACCGAGGCCGGGCCGCGCAGGATCTCGACGCGTTTGACGATTTCCGGGTCAACATAATTGCGCTGGCTCTTGGCGTACGGGCCGTTGAAGAACCCGTTGGGGATTTCCACGCCATCGACCTGGGTGAGGATGCGGTCGCCGTCGATACCACGGATGTTGTAGCCACTGATGCCGCCACGCTGGCCGGCACCGCCGACGGAAACGCCCGGCTCGTAGCGCACCAGTTCCTTGATGGTGTTGACGTTGTGGCGATCGAGGTCTTCGCGGGTCTGCACGGTGACGGTGGCCGGCACGCTGTTGACCGGCTGTTCCTGGCGGGTGGCGCTGATGGTTACCTGATCCAGGTTCAGTGTGCCGCTGCTGTTGCGCTTTTCCAGTACGACGTTGTTGTTACTCAGCTTGCGGAAGCTCAGGTTGGTCCCCACCAACAGCCGCTCGAGGGCTTTCTCCGGCGGCAGCGAACCGCGTACTCCCGGTGATGCCACGCCCTGGCCCAGTTCCGCCGGCAGGCCGACCTGCCAACCGGTCACGGCAGTAAAAGCGTTCAACGCCGAAACCAGAGGCTGCTGGCCGATGGCAAACGCGTAATCGCCCATGTTGCGCGCCGGTTGCTCAGGGGCAGCCAGCAGCGGCGCGCTGCCGGCCATGAGGATGGCCGCGGTCAGCAGCGACAGTACGCGGGAAGGGGAAGCGGTCTGGCGGGTAAGGCGTGAGGACATCGATAGCGCTCCGTGTCGCACGAATCTTTATAGGTGCTGATTGGCATCGCTTGATGCGAATCAATTGCATTGGCTATAACGAGACGTACTGACGCGGGCTATCGAGTAAAAATAATTCTCATTCAGTTCAGGATGACCACGGCGGGGAATTCTTGCAGCCGCGCCGAAGTGATGTGCGCAAGCGAGCGGACCACGTCGAGCGGCTGATCGAGGCGGTAATTACCGGTCACGGCGACGTCGGCCAACTGCTCGTTGGTATTGATGATCCAGCCCGGATAGTAGCGGCGCAGTTCGGCCAGCACCTGATTCAGCGGGCAGTTCTCGAACACCAGACGACCCTGCACCCAGGCCAGATCGGTATTGGCGTCGAGCTTGGCCGGCTGATCGAAACCGTTGGGGCCGATGCGGATGCTTTCGCCGGCGCTCAGGCGCACCCGCGCATCGTTGTGGGTAGCGCGAAGATCGACATCGCCGCGCTGCACATTGACCTGCGCAACCCCGTCGAGATAACGCACGGCAAACGCGGTGTCGCGCACGCTGGCGCGGACCGGGCCGGCATCGATTTCCAGCGCCTGACCGCGGCCACTGGCAACCTCGAAAAACGCCTCGCCCTGAAACAGCCGGGCCACGCGCTGCTGATCGTTGATCGTGCTGGAAAACGCCGAATTGGTGTTGAGCAGGACTTTCGAGCCGTCCTCCAGTTGCAGGCGCTGGCGCTCGCCGACCACGGTCAGATGATCGGCTTGCAGGCGCATCGGCAGGTTGCTGAAACTGAACAGCCCAAGGACCAGCACTGCCGCCGTGGCCAGTGGTTTCCAGTGCGGGCGCAAGCGCTGAAGGATGGTGACTTTCGCCGGTTTTGCCGCCAGGGCCTGCGCGCACAACGCCACTTGCGGACCGTCCCAGATCGCCTGGGCCTTGGCGAACGCTTCGGCGTTCAACGGATCGGCCGCCAGCCAGGCGTGGAACTGCCGGGTCTGTTCCTCGTCCGGGCTGCCAAGCACGATGAGCCAGTCCAGTGCCTGGTCCATTGCGTTGGCAGCGTCCTGCGCCGAATCCGGCGAAGGCGAGCGGTGGGTGTCCGTCACGGTGTTTCCTCAGGCTTCTGGTGAAGCAGGGCTTCTGACGAAGCAGTTTCTAGCTTCAAGCGACAAGCTGCAAGCCAAAGCCAAAGCCAAAGCCAAAGCTGGATGCGTTGTTGCTGTTCGTTTTTACTTGCCGCTTGAAGCTTATAGCTTGCCGCTGCCGTCGAGGCGTTCAGCAACGCCGATGCAGATCGACATGATCAGCTTCAGTTCTTTTTGTACGGTGCTGAGGGAGACGTTCAGTTCGTCAGCGATCTCCTGATAGCTGTTCCCGTGCAAACGGCTGAGGATGAAAATCTGCTGCTGGCGCGGGCTGAGTTGACCGAGGCTCACGTTCAGGCGCTCCAGCATCTGTTCGGCATGGGCGGCGTCTTCGGCGCTGCTGGCGGGGGCGGCGACGCTGTGCACAATTTCAGCCGGGACATCATCGACCATGGTGCGCGCGTGGATCTTGCGCGCACGCAGATGATCCAGCGCCAGATTGCGCGCGGTCTGAAACACAAACGGTTCGAGGTGATCGATGGCCCGCTCGCTCAAGGCACGCGTGACGCGCAGGTAGGTTTCCTGCAGCAGGTCTTCAGCGGTGCTGTGATTGTTGACCATGCGCTCCAGCGTGCGCAGCAGGGACGTGCGCTGGGCAAGGAAGACATGATTGAAGCGCGATTGACTCACGGGAGGACCTGATTCATTTCAAGCGAATGATAATGCTTATCATCTGGCTCTATGGTCAAGCGCTGATTTTGAATACCTCGCAAAACCCTTGTAGGAGTGAGCCTGCTCGCGATTGCGGTATCACATTCACCATTTTAGTTGGCTGACAGATAGCTATCGCGAGCAGGCTCACTCCTACAGAAGATCGGCCGCTTACTCGGCGTTACACAACGCCAGGCAGTTATCCAGCATGCGGTTGGAGAAGCCCCATTCGTTGTCGTACCAGGCCAGCACTTTCAGCAATTTGCCGCTGGATTTGGTGTGGTTGGCGTCGAAGATCGACGACAGCGGGTTGTGGTTGAAGTCGCTGGAAACCAGCGGCAACGTGTTGTAACCCAGAATTTTTGAATGCTGGCTCGCCGCTTTGAGCAGGGCGTTGACTTCGTCGGCGCTGGCTTCTTTCTTCAACTGCACGGTCAGGTCTACCAGCGACACGTTGATCACCGGCACACGCACGGCCATACCGGTCAGTTTGCCGGCCAGTTCCGGCAGCACCAGGCCTACCGCTTCGGCGGCGCCGGTCTTGCTCGGGATCATGTTCTGCGTGGCCGAACGCGCGCGGTACGGGTCGGTGTGATAGACGTCAGTGAGGTTCTGGTCGTTGGTGTAGGCGTGGATAGTGGTCATCAGACCGCTTTCGATGCCCAGCTCACGGTGCAGCACCTGCGCGACCGGAGCGAGGCAGTTGGTGGTGCACGACGCGTTGGAAATGATCTGGTGCGACTGGCGCAGAATGTCGTGGTTGACGCCGTAAACCACGGTGGCGTCGGCGCCTTTGGCCGGGGCCGAGATAATCACTTTGCGTGCGCCGGCGCTAATATGCGCGGCGGCTTTGGCGCGGTCGGTAAACAGACCGGTGCATTCGAATACCACATCAATCTTTTCCGCCGCCCAGGGCAGTTCGGCCGGGTTGCGAATGGCGCTGACCGCAATGCGGTCGCCGTTGACCGTCAGGCTCTCGTTATCGTGCGCCACTTCGGCGTCGAAGGTGCCGTGAACGGTGTCGTATTTGAGCAGATGGGCATTGATCGAACTGTCGCCCAGATCGTTGATGGCGACGATCTGCAGATCCTGTCGATAGCCTTGGGTATACAGTGCGCGCAGGACATTACGGCCGATGCGGCCAAAACCATTGATTGCGATTCGAAGAGTCATGGAACAGCGCCGCCGTCGTTTTGTTGTTGGAATTACAAGATTATTCGCATAAAAATAGAAAACAAGCCTTTTTAGTGGCAATATTTTGTTTTATCTACAACGAGTGACCTGAATCAACTGGTCCGAATGGTCAAAAAAGCCGTCTGTCATTCCACCGACACCGGCCTTTGATCAGCATAGACAATCAGGTCGCCACATCCGTTAGCCTGGAGTTCTACACATGCATCCCCGCGTTCTTGAGGTCACCGAACGGCTTATCGCCCGCAGCCGCGCCACGCGTCAGGCTTACCTTGCATTGATTCGCGGCGCCGCCACGGACGGGCCGATGCGCGGCAAGCTGCAATGCGCCAACTTCGCCCACGGCGTGGCCGGTTGCGGCAGCGAAGACAAGCACAGCCTGCGGATGATGAACTCGGCGAACATCGCCATTGTTTCTTCGTATAACGACATGCTTTCGGCACACCAGCCGTACGAAGTTTTCCCCCAGCAGATCAAGAACGCCTTGCGCGAAATCGGCTCGGTCGGCCAGTTCGCTGGCGGCACCCCGGCGATGTGCGACGGCGTGACCCAGGGCGAGCCGGGCATGGAACTGAGCCTGCCGAGCCGCGAAGTGATTGCCATGTCGACCGCCGTGGCGCTGTCGCACAACATGTTCGACGGTGCGCTGATGCTCGGCATCTGCGACAAGATCGTGCCGGGGCTGATGATGGGCTCGCTGCGCTTCGGTCATCTGCCGACCATTTTTGTGCCGGGCGGGCCGATGGTCTCGGGGATTTCCAACAAGGAAAAAGCCGATGTGCGGCAGAAGTACGCCGAAGGCAAGGCGACCCGCGAAGAGCTGCTGGAATCGGAGATGAAGTCCTACCACAGCCCGGGCACCTGCACGTTCTACGGCACCGCCAACACCAACCAGTTGCTGATGGAAGTCATGGGCCTGCACTTGCCGGGCGCCTCTTTCGTTAACCCGAACACGCCGCTGCGTGACGCACTGACCCGCGAAGCCGCGCATCAGGTCACGCGCCTGACCAAGCAGAACGGCAACTTCATGCCGATCGGTGAAATCGTCGACGAGAAGGCGCTGGTCAATTCGATCGTTGCCCTGCACGCCACTGGCGGCTCGACCAATCACACTCTGCACATGCCGGCGATCGCTATGGCCGCGGGCATTCAGCTGACCTGGCAGGACATGGCCGACCTCTCCGAAGTCGTCCCGACCCTGAGCCACGTCTACCCGAACGGCAAAGCCGACATCAACCACTTCCAGGCCGCGGGCGGCATGTCGTTCCTGATCCGCGAACTGCTCGGCGCCGGCCTGCTGCACGAAGACGTCAACACCGTGCTTGGCCACGGTTTGAGCAAATACACCAAAGAACCATTCCTTGATAACGGCGAGCTGGTCTGGCGCGAAGGCCCGACTGACAGCCTCGACGAAAACATTTTGCGTCCAGTCTCTCGAGCGTTCTCCGCCGAGGGCGGCTTGCGCGTGATGGAGGGCAACCTTGGTCGCGGCGTAATGAAAGTTTCGGCGGTGGCGCTGGAAAACCAGATCGTCGAAGCGCCGGCGATGGTGTTCCAGGATCAGCAGGATCTGGCCGACGCGTTCAAGGCCGGTCTGCTGGAGAAGGATTTCGTCGCAGTGATGCGCTTCCAGGGCCCGCGTTCCAACGGTATGCCGGAGCTGCACAAGATGACGCCGTTCCTCGGCGTGCTGCAGGATCGCGGCTTCAAAGTGGCACTGGTGACCGACGGGCGCATGTCCGGCGCGTCGGGGAAAATCCCTGCGGCAATTCACGTCAGCCCCGAAGCTTATGTCGGTGGTGCTTTGGCGCGCGTGCAAGAGGGCGATATCATCCGCGTCGATGGCGTCAAAGGCACCTTGGAACTGAAGGTCGACGCCGACGAATTTGCCGCACGCGAACCTGCCAAAGGCCTGTTGGGCAACAACATCGGCAGCGGTCGCGAACTGTTCGGCTTCATGCGCATGGCCTTCAGCTCGGCGGAGCAGGGCGCCAGCGCCTTCACTTCTGCCCTGGAGACGCTTAATTGAAACTGGCTTTGGTCGGTGACATCGGAGGCACCAACGCACGTTTTGCGTTGTGGCAAAACCAGCAACTGCAATCGGTTCAGGTGCTGGCCACGGCCGACTTTGCCAGCCCGGAAGAGGCGATCAGCCTGTATCTGAGCGGGCTCGGTCTGGCGCCGGGGGCGATCGGCTCGGTGTGCCTGTCGGTCGCCGGTCCGGTCAGCGGCGATGAATTCAAGTTCACCAACAATCACTGGCGCCTGAGCCGCAGCGCGTTCTGCAAGACCTTGCAGGTCGAGCAATTGTTGCTGACCAACGATTTTTCGGCGATGGCGCTGGGCATGACCCGCTTGCAGCCGGGCGAGTTCCGGGTGATCTGCGAGGGCACGCCGGAGCCGTTGCGCCCGGCGGTGGTGATCGGCCCGGGCACCGGGCTGGGCGTGGGTACCTTGCTGGACCTCGGCGGAGGTCGCTTCGCGGCATTGCCGGGCGAGGGCGGTCATGTTGACCTGCCGCTGAGCAGCCCGCGCGAAACCCAACTGTGGCAGCACATCTACAACGAGATCGGCCATGTCAGCGCCGAGACCGCATTGAGCGGCGGCGGCTTGCCGCGACTGTACCGGGCGATCTGCGCAGTCGACGGGCATGAACCGACCCTCGACACGCCGGAAGCGATTACCGCGGCCGGTCTGGCGGGCGATCCGATTGCCCTCGAAGTGCTTGAGCAGTTCTGCTGCTGGCTCGGTCGCGTGGCCGGCAACAACGTGCTGACTACTGGCGCGCGCGGAGGGGTGTATATCGTTGGCGGGGTGATTCCGCGCTTTGCCGATTTCTTCGCCAGCAGCGGTTTCGCCCGCAGCTTCGCCGACAAGGGCTGCATGAGCGATTACTTCAAAGGCATCCCGGTGTGGCTGGTGACGGCGCCGTACTCTGGCCTGGTCGGCGCCGGCGTGGCCCTCGACCAGGCTTGATACCGAGTCGCCTGCATCGCTGGCAAGCCAGCTCCCACAGATTTGTGAACGACACAGATCCTTGTGGGAGCTGGCTTGCCAGCGATGAGGCCAGAACAGACAACAAATTTCCAAGGTTCATCAGGCATAATCCGCCCCAATTCCAACAACAAGGATGCCTTCGAAGTGAGCTCAGTCAACAAGTCGATATTGTTGGTCGATGACGATCAGGAGATACGCGAGTTGCTGGAAACCTACCTGACCCGCGCCGGGTTTCAGGTACGCGCCACCGCCGACGGGGCCAGTTTCCGTCAGGCGCTCAACGAGGCGCCGAGCGATCTGGTGATTCTCGACGTCATGCTGCCCGACGAAGACGGCTTCAGCCTGTGCCGTTGGGTGCGTCAGCATCCGCGTCAGGCGCAGGTGCCGATCATCATGCTGACCGCCAGTTCCGACGAAGCCGACCGCGTGATCGGTCTGGAACTCGGCGCTGACGATTACCTCGGCAAACCGTTCAGCCCGCGCGAACTGCAAGCGCGGATCAAGGCTCTGCTGCGCCGCGCGCAATTTGCGCACGAACGCAGCGGCAGTGAAGTGCTGGCTTTTGATGAGTGGCGGCTGGACATGGTCAGTCATCGGCTGTTTCACACCGACGGCGAGGAAGTGATTCTCTCCGGTGCCGATTTCGCGCTGCTGAAACTGTTCCTCGATCACCCGCAGGAAATCCTCGACCGCGACACCATTGGCAATGCCACCCGTGGCCGCGACCTGATGCCGCTCGACCGGATTGTCGACATGGCCGTCAGCCGTTTGCGCCAGCGTCTGCGTGACACCGAAAAACCGCCGCGACTGATCCGCACCGTGCGCGGCAGCGGCTATCAACTGGCAGCCAACGTGGTTGCCGGCAATGCTCACTGAGTCGCTGCGCAGACTCGCCGCTAAAGTCCCGGTGCCGCGTTCGCTGCTCGGACGCATGCTGCTGTTGACCCTGCTCGCAGTGCTGTTTGCGCAAACCCTGTCGAGCGTGATCTGGGTTTCGCAGCTGCGCGCGACGCAGCTCGAAGGGCTGGTCACCAGCGCCCGCAGCCTGGCCCATTCGATGACCGCCAGCGTCAGCTATTTTCGCTCGCTGCCGGTGGCGTACCGGCCGCTGGTGCTCGACCAGTTGCGCAGCATGGGCGGTACGCGTTTCGTCGTGACCCTGAATGACAAACCGCTGGGCATGGACGTGCTGCCGGTCACCCCGCGTAAAGCGGCGGTGATGCAAGCGGTGGATGAAGTGCTGCGCCAGACCCTGGGCCATGACACCGATATTTCGGTGACGTTCGTCAGCCCCGAGGACCTGCGCATCTTCAATGCCGGCTTGAAGCTCGATGAGCTGCCACGCTCGTGGGCGCATTACGCGCTGACGCTGGAGCCGGTCAATCCGCCGGTGCTGGTCACGCAGATTCAAATGGCCCCGGGCGAATGGCTGTACATCGCCTCGCTGCTGCCCGAGCCCTACACCAGTCTCGAAGAACAAGGCCTGCCGTCGCAGCAGGTCTGGTTCATCGTCCTCACCAGCGGTTTTCTGCTGTTGTTCATTGGGCTTTTGGTGCACTGGCAGAGCCGCCCGCTCAAGCGTCTGGCGCGCTCGGCGCGGGATTTGTCGCTGGGCGCCGACGTCGAGCCGGTGGCCGAGGGCGGCGGCAGCGAAGTGGTCGAAGTGGGCCGCGCATTCAACACCATGCGCGAACGCATCAGCCGCTACCTGACCGAGCGCAGCCAGTTGTTCAGCGCGATTTCCCACGACCTGCGCACGCCGATCACCCGCTTGCGCTTGCGCGTCGAACTGCTCGAAGACGAACAGCTGCAAGCCAAGTTCGGCCGTGATCTGGATGAGCTGGAACTGCTGGTCAAAGGCGCGCTGCAATGCGTCAAGGACACCGATATCCACGAGAACATCGAACCGGTGGATCTCAACCATGTGCTCGATTGTCTGGTCGAGCCGTACCTGGCACCGAACGGCAACGGTCGCGTGACCCAGCACGGCCGTGCGCTGACGGCGTATCCGGGCAAGCCGCTGGCGTTGAAACGCTGCATCGGTAACCTGATCGATAACGCGCTCAAGTACGGGCAGAACGCGCATCTGCACATCGATGATGATGAAAGCGCGTTTGTGCTGCATGTCGACGACGAAGGCCCGGGCGTGCCGGAGCAGCGTCTGGAGCAGGTGTTCGAACCGCATTTTCGCTTGGCCGGGCAACAGCAGGGTTATGGGCTGGGGTTGGGCATTGCGCGCAATATTGCCCACAGCCATGGTGGGGAAGTGACGTTGCAGAATCTGCGTGAGGGTGGGTTGCGGGTGACGTTGCAGTTGCCTAGATCTGTGGATTAGCCCCTGAAGAGCCCCTCACCCTAGCCCTCTCCCAGGGGAGAGGGAACTGACCGGGTTGTCTCGCGTCACGCATCGACCTGAAGCACCGTGTCGATTAAGGATTCGCTGAAGAACTCCCATCTCGGCGCATCTCTCGAGCATCCCCCATTCGGCCCCCTCTCCCTCCGGGAGAGGGCTGGGGTGAGGGTGCTTTCGCTGCGTTTTGTCACGGATCAGTGACAAACCACGTCCCCTTCGTTACAAGCCCACCCCGGCCCGTTGTTTAGACTGCCGGCAGTCCTAACAACAAAAAAGGGTCACTCCATGGACACCTTTCACCCAGGCTTCAGCAGTTGGCTGAACGCGCCTGCCCACCAGCAATGGCTCGCCGCCGAAGGCCTGCGCCTGCTGGATTTCGCCAAGGCAGCAAGACTTCCCGAAGGTTTCGGCAACCTCGACGAGCGCGGCCAATTACCGGCCAATGCGCAAGCCGAAACCATGAACACCGCACGCATGACTCACAGCTTCGCCATGGCGCATATCCAGGGCCTGCCGGGGTTTGCCGAACTGGTCGACCACGGCATTGCCGCGTTGCGCGGGCCGTTGCGTGATGCGCTGCACGGTGGCTGGTTTGCGGTCGCCGAACACCGCGACGACAACACCGGCAAGAATGCCTACCTGCATGCCTTTGTCGCGTTGGCCGCCAGTTCTGTCGTGGTTGCACAACGGCCCGGCGCCCAGGCTTTGCTGGATGATGCGATCGACATCATCGACACGTATTTCTGGAGCGAAGAAGAGGGCGCCATGCGTGAATTCTTCAACCGCGACTGGAGCGAAGAGGAAGCCTACCGTGGCGCCAACAGCAACATGCACGCGACCGAAGCGTTCCTCGCGTTGGCCGATGTCACCGAAGACCCGCGCTGGCTGGTGCGCGCCCAGCGCATCGTTGAACGCGTGATTCATGGTCACGCTGCGGCCAACGATTACATGGTTATTGAGCACTTCAACCGCGACTGGCAGCCGCTGCGCGATTACAACCACGACAATCCTGCTGATGGCTTCCGTCCTTACGGCACCACGCCGGGCCACGGGTTCGAATGGGCGCGGCTGCTGCTGCACCTCGAAGCGGCGCGGGTCCAGGCCGGCATGCTCACGCCGGGCTGGCTCGCCACTGATGCGCAAAAACTGTTCGAGAACAACTGCCGCCACGGCTGGAACGTCGACGGTGCGCCGGGCATCGTTTACACCCTCGATTGGGACAACAAAGCGGTGGTCCGCCATCGTTTGCACTGGACCCACGCCGAAGCCAGCGCCGCCGCGAGCGCCTTGCTCAAGCGCACCGGTGATGCCCAATACGAGACCTGGTACCGATTGTTCTGGGAATTCTGCGAACTGCAATTCATCGACCGCTGCAACGGCAGCTGGCATCACGAACTCAATCCGCAAAACCAGCCAAGTGCCGATATCTGGCCGGGCAAGCCTGATCTGTATCACGCCTGGCAGGCCGTTTTGATTCCACGATTGCCGCTGGCACCGAGCATGGCCACGGCTTTGGCGCAGTTATCCCAAGGCAGTCCTGTGTAACCATGTCGTGACATTTACGCGTCCCTTCGTTACCTGCGAAGGGAAACGCTCTGTTTAAACTCCGTGCAGCGCAAGCACCAGACTTGCAATGCATAACAACAAGAAAGGTACATCTCGAATGAATGCGATTTCTCGCCTCGCTACTGTCATTTCTGTCGCCTCCCTGTTCCCGCTCGCAATCCTGCCGCTCAGTGTTTCCGCTGCCGAATCCAAAGGTTCGGTCGAAGTCGTGCACTGGTGGACCTCCGGTGGCGAAAAAGCCGCTGTCGATGTGCTCAAGGCTCAAGTCGAAAAAGACGGTTTCACCTGGAAGGACGGCGCTGTCGCCGGTGGTGGCGGTGCGACTGCCATGACCGTGCTGAAAAGCCGCGCCGTTGCCGGCAACCCGCCGGGCGTTGCCCAGATCAAAGGCCCGGATATCCAGGAATGGGCATCGACCGGCCTGCTCGACACCGACGTTTTGAAAGACGTTGCCAAGTCGGAAAAGTGGGACAGCCTGCTCGACAAGAAAGTCTCCGACACCGTCAAGTACGACGGTGATTACGTGGCCGTGCCGGTGAACATTCACCGTGTCAACTGGCTGTGGATCAACCCGGAAGTGTTCAAGAAAGCCGGGATCACCAAGAACCCGACCACCCTCGAAGAGTTCTACGCTGCCGGCGACAAGCTGAAAGCCGCAGGCTTCATTCCGCTCGCCCACGGCGGTCAGCCTTGGCAGGACAGCACCGTGTTCGAAGCCGTGGTGCTTTCGGTCATGGGCGTGGATGGCTACAAGAAAGCCCTGGTCGACCTCGACAACAAAGCGCTGACCGGCCCGGAAATGGTCAAGGCGCTGACCGAGCTGAAAAAAGTCGCGACCTACATGGACGCTGATGGCAAAGGTCAGGACTGGAACCTCGAAGCGGCCAAGGTCATCAACGGCAAGGCCGGCATGCAGATCATGGGTGACTGGGCCAAGTCCGAATGGACCGCCGCC
Organism: Pseudomonas sp. 15C; assembly: GCF_055484735.1. Lineage (NCBI taxonomy): Bacteria > Pseudomonadati > Pseudomonadota > Gammaproteobacteria > Pseudomonadales > Pseudomonadaceae > Pseudomonas > Pseudomonas sp. 15C. The sequence continues at coordinate 20,786 of NZ_JBUDGD010000011.1, forward strand.
AGGAAAGTCGCCGGCAAGGACTACGAGTGCGTAGCGTTCCCGGGCACCGACAAAGCGTTCACCTACAACATCGACTCGCTGGCCGTGTTCAAGCAGAAGGACGCGGGCACCGCGGCCGGTCAGCAGGACATCGCCAAAGTCGTGCTGGGTGAAAACTTCCAGAAAGTCTTCAGCATCAACAAAGGCTCGATCCCGGTACGCAACGACATGTTGAACAACATGGACAAGCTCGGCTTCGACTCCTGCGCCCAGACCGCTGCCAAGGACTTCCTCGCGGACGCCAAGTCCGGCGGCCTGCAACCAAGCATGGCGCACAACATGGCGACCACGCTGGCGGTGCAGGGCGCGTTCTTTGACGTAGTCACCAACTACATCAACGACCCGAAAGCCGACCCGGCCGATGCGGCGAAGAAACTCGGCGCGGCGGTTCAGTCAGCCAAATAGGCGCCTTAGCGGCGAGCTGCAAGCTACGAGCTTCAAGCTGCAAGTTAAAAGCTTGCGCGACGTTGGTCTTGCAGCTTGCAGCTTGCAGCTAGTAGCTGTTCTTCTCTTTCTTTTGTGGATTTGCTCATGAGTTCTGTTGCTGTGTTCAGCAAGGCCTCGCCGTTCGATGCATTGCAGCGCTGGCTACCGAAACTGGTGCTGGCGCCGAGCATGTTCATCGTGCTGGTGGGCTTCTATGGCTACATCCTGTGGACGTTCATTCTGTCGTTCACTACGTCGACTTTTCTGCCCAACTACAAATGGGCCGGTCTGGCGCAATACGCACGGTTGTTCGACAACGACCGCTGGTGGGTGGCGAGCAAGAACCTTGCGGTATTTGGCGGCATGTTCATCGGCATCACTTTGGTGATCGGTGTGTTGCTGGCGGTATTCCTCGACCAGCGCATCCGTCGCGAAGGCTTTATCCGCACCATTTACCTGTACCCGATGGCGCTCTCGATGATCGTGACCGGTACCGCGTGGAAATGGCTGCTCAACCCGGGCATGGGCCTGGACAAATTGTTGCGTGACTGGGGCTGGGAAGGCTTCCGTCTCGACTGGCTGATCGACCCCGATCGCGTGGTCTACTGCTTGGTGATCGCTGCTGTGTGGCAGGCCTCGGGCTTCATCATGGCGATGTTCCTCGCCGGTCTGCGTGGCGTAGATCAATCGATCATTCGTGCTGCGCAGATCGACGGCGCGAGCATGCCGCGCATCTACTGGAAAGTGGTGCTGCCAAGCCTGCGCCCGGTGTTCTTCAGTGCGGTAATGATTCTGGCGCACATCGCGATCAAGAGTTTCGACCTCGTCGCTGCGATGACGGCCGGTGGTCCGGGTTATTCCTCCGACCTGCCCGCGATGTTCATGTATTCGTTCACCTTCAGTCGCGGCCAGATGGGCATGGGCTCGGCCAGTGCGATTCTGATGCTCGGTGCGATCCTCGCGATCATCGTGCCTTACCTGTATTCCGAGCTGAGGACCAAGCGCAATGACTAGTCTCGCTGCCAAACCTGCGATCAGCTTCAGTCGCATCGCCATTTACGCGGTGCTGATTTTCGCGGTGATTCTGTATCTGGTGCCGCTGGTGGTCATGTTGCTGACCAGCTTCAAAACGCCCGAAGACATCAGCACCGGCAACCTGCTGAGCTGGCCGACCGTGGTCAGCGGCATCGGTTGGGTCAAGGCCTGGGCCACGGTTGACGGTTACTTCTGGAACTCGATCAAGATCACCGTTCCGGCCGTGATCATCTCCACCGCCATCGGTGCATTGAACGGTTATGTGCTTTCGATGTGGCGCTTCCGTGGTTCGCAACTGTTCTTCGGTCTGCTGCTGTTCGGCTGCTTCCTGCCGTTCCAGACCGTGCTGCTGCCGGCCTCGTTCACCCTCGGCAAGATGGGCCTGGCGAGCACCACCACCGGCCTGGTTTTCGTTCACGTGGTTTACGGTCTGGCGTTCACCACGCTGTTCTTTCGCAACTACTACGTGAGCATTCCCGATGCGCTGGTCAAGGCTGCGCGTCTGGACGGTGCCGGTTTCTTCACGATTTTCCGGCGGATCATTCTGCCGATGTCGACGCCGATCATCATGGTCTGCCTGATCTGGCAGTTCACCCAGATCTGGAACGACTTCCTCTTCGGTGTGGTGTTCTCCAGCGGCGATTCGCAGCCGATCACCGTGGCGCTGAACAACCTGGTCAATACCAGCACCGGCGCCAAGGAATATAACGTGGACATGGCAGCGGCGATGATCGCCGGCCTGCCGACCCTGCTGGTCTATGTGGTCGCAGGCAAGTATTTCGTGCGCGGGCTGACGGCCGGCGCGGTCAAGGGGTAATCATGGCAACGCTCGAACTTCGCAACGTCAACAAGACTTACGGTGCCGGTCTGCCGGACACCCTGAAGAACATCGAACTGTCGATCAAGGACGGCGAATTCCTGATCCTCGTCGGCCCGTCGGGTTGCGGTAAATCGACCTTGATGAACTGCATCGCCGGCCTGGAAACCATCACCGGCGGCGCGATCATGATCGGTGATCAGGACGTCAGCGGCATGAGCCCGAAGGATCGTGACATCGCCATGGTGTTCCAGTCCTACGCGCTGTACCCGACCATGAGCGTGCGCGAGAACATCGAGTTCGGCCTGAAGATCCGCAAGATGCCCCAGGCTGCGATCGACGAAGAAGTCGCGCGCGTGGCCAAGCTGCTGCAGATCGAACACTTGCTCAATCGCAAGCCGGGCCAGCTCTCCGGCGGGCAGCAACAGCGCGTGGCGATGGGCCGTGCGCTGGCACGTCGGCCGAAGATCTACCTGTTCGACGAACCGCTGTCCAACCTCGACGCCAAGCTGCGCGTCGAGATGCGCACCGAAATGAAACTGATGCACCAGCGTCTGAAAACCACCACGGTTTACGTGACGCACGACCAGATCGAAGCGATGACCCTGGGCGACAAGGTCGCGGTGATGAAAGACGGAATCATTCAGCAGTTCGGCACCCCTAAGGATATCTACAACGAACCGGCCAACCTGTTCGTCGCCAGCTTCATCGGTTCGCCGCCGATGAACTTCATTCCGCTGCGCTTGCAGCGCAAGGACGGCCGTTTGCTGGCGCTGCTCGACAGCGGTCAGGCGCGTTGCGAATTGCCGATGAGCATGCAGGACGCCGGGCTTGAAGATCGCGAAGTGATCCTCGGCCTGCGCCCTGAGCAGATCTGTCTGGCGAACGGCGAGGGCAATGGCCTGCCGAGCATTCGCGCTGAAGTGCAGGTCACCGAGCCGACCGGTCCGGACACCCTGGTGTTCGTCAATTTGAATGAAACCAAAGTCTGCTGCCGACTGGCGCCAGACGTGGCACCGCAGGTGGGCGAGAGCCTGACGCTGCAATTCGATCCGTCGAAAGTGTTGTTGTTCGATGCCAAAACCGGTGAGCGCCTGGGCGTTGCGGGCCAGATGCAGACAGAAACCCGGTCGGCGAATGTGGCGCAGTTCAAAGGCCGCTGAAGAACAAGGCTGGAATGCTGTCCTGTGGGAGCTGGCTTGCCAGCGATGGCATCAACCCGATTCGACGAGGGACCGAGTTGCCTGCATCGCTGGCAAGCCAGCTCCCACATGGGTCGGTTCCACAAAAAAGGAGCACGCGGCGAATGGCCTGTCATTCGTCGCACTTTATGTAAACCGCGTTAGATAAAAACAGTTAATAACAATAAAGACGAGGATGTAGGGATGAAAAAGAAACACGTCAATGCCCGGTTGATCTGCCAGGTTTCTGCGGCGGCAGCACTGGTGCTGGCCGGTAACGCGATGGCGGCGGATGCGTTCAGCTCCGACTCCAAATGGATGACCGGTGACTGGGGCGGTGAGCGGACCAGGCTGATCGAGCAGGGTATCGACATCAAGGCTGACTACGTTGGGGAAGTCGGTGGCAACCTGAACGGTGGCTACAACGACGACAAGACTGCGCGTTACGCTGACCAGTTCGGTCTGGGCGTGGCACTCGATCTGCAAAAGCTGTGGGGCTGGGATAACACCCAGGCGAAGATCCAGCTGACCAATCGTAACGGCTACAACATCTCCAATGACCGCGTTGGTGATCCGCGTGCCGGCACCCTCAGCTCCTCGCAGGAAGTCTACGGCCGTGGGCACATGGTGCGCCTGACCCAGTTGTGGATTCAGCACCAGTTCTTCGACAACAAACTCGACGTCAAGGCCGGTTACTTCGGTGAAGGCGAAGACTTCAACACCTTCCCGTGCGACTTCCAGAACCTCGCGTTCTGCGGTTCGCAAGTGGGCAACTGGGCAACCAACATCTGGTACAACTGGCCCGTCAGCCAGGCCGCGATTCGTGTGAAATACAACATCAACGACGAGCTCTACGCGCAGATCGGTGCGTACAACCAGAACCCGTCGCAGCTGGAACACGGCAACGGCTTCAAACTCAGCGGCAGCGGCACCAAGGGTACTGTTCTGCCAGTCGAACTGGTCTGGTCGCCGAAGGTAAACAGCCTGCCGGGCGAATACCGCGTCGGTTACTACAAGAGCACGGCTGATGCCGACGACGTTCGTGAGGACGTCAACGGTTTCGACGCAGCCACCACGGGCGACGCTTACAAGTCGCACAACAGCAAAAGCGGTTACTGGTTCGTCGCGCAACAGCAACTCACCAGCCACAACGGTGACGCCACTCGCGGTCTGAACATCGCCGCCAACGCGACCTTCCACGACAAGGACACCAACTTCATCGACAACTACCAGTCGGTGATGTTTGTCTACAAAGGCCCGTTCGATGCGCGTCCGAAAGATGACATCGGTATTGGCGCAGCGCGTATCCACGTCAATAAGGACGTGAAGCGCAATGCCGAATTGCTGAACGCTTCCAACGGTGTTTCCGACTACGACAACGCCGCGTTCTCGCCGATTCGTGAAACCGAATACAACTACGAGCTCAACTACGGCTTCCACGTCACCAACTGGCTGACCGTGCGTCCCAACCTGCAATACATTACTCATCCAGGCGGTGTGGATGAAGTGGACAACGCTTTGGTCGCTGGCCTGAAAATTCAGTCAACGTTCTAACGCGTCTGCGATAAGCTCCTCTCTATGTGCGCATATTTGCGGACAGCCCAGGCTGTCCGCTTTTTTTTGCAGGGCTGGCGCAGCCCGTAATTTTTGGACCGTGGCCAATGCATGAGCATCCGCTGCAACGCTTCTTCAAATCCCTGCGCGAACGACCGGTGTTCGCCTGGGAACGCTATCAGCTGCGCGATGTGCTGGTGATCGATCATCCGTTATGCCAGGCGGTGTTCAGTCGGCAGGGCGCGCAATTACTGCACTTTCAGCCGCGTGGGCAAAAACCGTGGTTGTGGTGCGCGGCGAAGTGGCCGCATGTCGGCGCGATCCGCGGCGGCGTGCCGGTGTGCTGGCCGTGGTATGGCCGCCATCCGAGCGAAAATGCGTGGCCGTCGCATGGTTGGGCACGATTGCTCGACTGGAAACTGCTCGACAGCAGCAGCGCCGAGGATGGCGTGCGTCTGCACTGGCAATTGCAACTGTGCGACTGGCAGGTCGACCTGCATGCACATCTGGGCGAACGCATGGAATTACGCCTGAGCACCGAGCATCAGGACGACATGCCGTGCCAGCTGAGCCAGGCTTTGCATGCTTACTGGCGTATTGGCGATGTCGGTGAGATAGCGCTGTCTGGGCTCGAAGGCGCGCAGGGTTATGACCAGTTGAATCGCCAGGTGTGCCAGCAGGAAGGCGAGTTGCGCGTGGAGGGCGGCTGTCAGCGGGTGTTCCAGCATGACGGCGAATTGCAGCTCAAGGATCACGCCTGGCAGCGCGAGTTGTGCATCGATACCGGCGACAGCGGCGACACCGTGGTGTGGCACCCGGGCGCGCGACCGTTGCTCGGGGTGAGCTGGGACGAGATATCCGAGTTTGTCTGCGTGGAAGCGGCGGCGGGCGGGACGGACAGCCTGCATCTGGCGCCGGGGGAGAAGGCGCATTTGAGTTTGCAGGCGTGGACGGCGGCCTGATTTTCTGTTGTTGCTGATGGCCTCATCGCGAGCAGGCTCACTCCTACAGGGGAACGCATCTTCAAATGTAGGAGTGAGCCTGCTCGCGATGGCGGTCGATCAGCGCGTGGAGAATCCGGATTAGTTGAACTCATCTCCAACCGGATACCGGCTGGCATTCAAACTCTCTTTGATCTTGCGCAGATGCGGCTGGAAATCCACGCCACGGCGCAAGGTCATCCCCGTCGCCAGCACATCCAGCACGGTCAACTGAATGATCCGCGAGGTCATCGGCATATAGATGTCGGTGTCTTCCGGCAGCGGAATATTCAGGCTCAACGTACTGGCCTTGGCCAGCGGCGAATTCTCCGCGGTCAGGCCCAATACCGACGCGCCATTCTCGCGAGCGATACGTGCCACTTCCACCAGCTCACGAGTGCGCCCGGTGTAGGAAATGATCACGAACAGCTCACCGGTGTGCGCCACCGAAGCAATCATCCGCTGCATCAGCACATCGGCATGCGCGGTCACCGCCAGGTTGAAGCGGAAGAATTTGTGCTGCGCATCCAGCGCCACCGGGGCTGAGGCGCCGAGGCCGAAGAAGTGGATCTGCCGGGCCTGGATCAACAGGTCGACGGCGCGGCTGATCAGGTTTGGGTCGAGTGCCTGGCACGCGCTGTCCAGCGAGGCGATGGCGCTGCCGAAAATCTTCTGCGTGTAGGCTTCGGGATTGTCGTCGGCCTCGACCGCGCGGCTGACGTACGCTGCGCCGCTGGCCAGGCTCTGCGCCAGTTGCAGCTTGAGTTCGGGGTAGCCGCTGACCCCGAACGAGCGGCAGAAACGGTTGACCGTCGGCTCGCTCACCGATGCCGCCTGGGCGAGGGCGGCGATGCTGAAGCGGGTGGCCTGCTGCGGGTTGAGCAGGATCACCTCGGCGACCTTACGTTCGGCCTTGTTCAGCTCTTCAAGGCGACTCTGGATCTGTTCCAGTAAATTTCGCACGCGGTCCATATGGAATTCCTGATTCACCGACGCAAGGTGCGCCGGGCTATGCAAATTGGGCCTTTGATATGGCCCGTAACGGTGGCCTATCCTACTGATGCGTCCGAGCGTCCACCACTCGGAATCTGTATTTTGCGAAAATGTTGTAGTTATTACTACATTTTCCCTTGAGTGATGCCTTGAAAAAAGGTATTTGTAGCTTAACTTGATAAAAGAACAAACATCATGCCTTCGATTACGGTTGAACCGTGCACCTTTGCCTTGTTCGGCGCCCTTGGCGATCTCGCCCTGCGCAAGCTGTTTCCTGCCCTTTATCACCTCGATGGCGCCGACCTGTTGCACGAGGACACGCGCATCATCGCGCTGGCCCGTGAAGCCGGCAGCGAGCAGCAACACATGGCGTTCATCGCCGCCGAACTGCGCCGCTACGTCGGCAAAGAGTTGAACGAAACCGTGGCCGAGCGCTTTCTCGCGCGCCTGACCTATCTGCACGTCGATTTCCTCAAGGCTGAAGACTATGTTGCGCTGGCGGAAATGGCCGGCAGCAGCCAACGCATGATTGCCTACTTCGCCACACCGGCAGCGGTGTACGGCGCGATCTGCGAGAACCTGGAAAAAGTCGGTCTGGCCGAGAACACCCGCGTGGTGCTGGAAAAGCCGATCGGCTCCGACCTCGAATCTTCGCGCAAGGTCAATGACGCCGTGGCGCAGTTCTTCCCGGAAGACCGCACCTACCGCATCGACCATTACCTGGGCAAAGAGACTGTCCAGAACCTGATCGCCCTGCGTTTCGCCAACAGCCTGTTCGAAACCCAGTGGAACCAGAATTACATCTCCCACGTGGAAATCACCGTGGCCGAGAAGGTCGGCATCGAAGGCCGTTGGGGCTACTTCGACAAGGCTGGCCAGTTGCGCGACATGATCCAGAATCACCTGTTGCAACTGCTCTGCCTGATCGCCATGGACCCGCCGGCCGACCTGTCCGCCGACAGCATCCGTGACGAGAAAGTGAAAGTGCTCAAGGCGCTGGCGCCGATCAGCCCGGAAGGCCTGACCACGCAAGTGGTGCGCGGCCAGTACATTGCCGGCCACAGCGAAGGCAAATCCGTTCCGGGTTACCTCGAAGAACCGAATTCCAATACCCAGAGCGATACCGAAACCTTCGTCGCTCTGCGTGCCGACATCCGCAACTGGCGCTGGGCCGGCGTGCCGTTCTATTTGCGCACCGGCAAGCGCATGCCGCAGAAGCTGTCGCAGATCGTCATCCACTTCAAGGAACCGTCGCACTACATTTTCGCCCCGGAGCAGCGCCTGCAGATCAGCAACAAACTGATCATCCGCCTGCAGCCGGACGAAGGCATTTCCTTGCGCGTGATGACCAAAGAGCAGGGTCTGGACAAAGGCATGCAACTGCGCAGCGGGCCGCTGCAACTGAATTTCTCCGACACCTGGCGTAGCGCGCGGATCCCCGATGCCTACGAGCGGTTGTTGCTGGAAGTGATGAACGGCAATCAGAACCTGTTTGTCCGTAAAGATGAAATCGAAGCCGCGTGGAAGTGGTGTGACCAGTTGATCGCCGGGTGGAAAAAATCCGGTGACGCGCCCAAGCCGTACGCGGCCGGGTCGTGGGGGCCGATGAGCTCCATCGCGCTGATCACGCGGGACGGGAGGTCGTGGTATGGCGATATCTGATGTGCAACTGCCAGCGGGCGTAAATGCCCACGAATTCAACAGCCCGGTGTTGTTGGCCGAAGGTCTGGCCCAGAACGTGGCCGCGCAATTGCGCGAAGCCATTGGCGCACGTGGCAACGCGGTATTGGTGGTGTCCGGCGGTCGCAGTCCGGTGGCGTTTTTCCAGCACCTGGCGAAAGCGGATCTGGACTGGTCGAAAGTCGTCGTGACCCTTGCCGACGAGCGCTGGGTGCCGATCGAGCACGCCGACAGCAATGCCGCCCTGCTCAAGCAATACCTGCTCAAAGGGCCGGCGGCCAAGGCGCAATTCCTCAGCCTCTACAGCGCGGCAGCCAGCGTTGAACAGGCCGCCGAGCAGGCTGACCGTTTGCTCGCCGAGCTGCCGCCGATCGACGTGCTGGTGCTGGGCATGGGCGACGACGGCCACACCGCGTCGCTGTTCCCCGACAGCCCCAATCTGACCGAAGCCTTGCAGGCCGACGGCACGCGCCGTTGCTGGCCGATGCTGGCGCCGAGTGTGCCGCGTCAACGCCTGACCATGAGCCGGGCGCTGCTGGCTTCGGCCAGACACAAGATCCTGTCGATTTCCGGTCAATCGAAACTGACCACCCTGAATGCCGCGCTGGCATCCGATGACGTCGCGGCCATGCCGGTGCGCGCATTCCTGCAACCTACGTTAGAGATTTACTGGTGCCCATGAGCCAAGGAACAGCCGCTATGACAATCGCATCCCCGACCGTTTCCATGGCGGACAAAGTTGCCCTGATCGACAGCCTCTGCGCCAAGGCGCGGATCCTGCCGGTGATCACCATCGCCCGCGAACAGGACGTGCTGCCGCTGGCCGACGCGCTTGCCGCCGGTGGCCTGACCGCGCTGGAAGTGACCCTGCGTTCACAGTTCGGCCTCAAGGCGATTCAGATCCTGCGTGAACAGCGTCCGGAACTGATGACCGGTGCCGGCACCGTGCTTGATCGCAATATGCTCGCGGCGGCGGAAGCGGCCGGTTCGCAATTCATCGTCACCCCGGGCATTACCCGTGACCTGCTCGAAGCCAGCGTCGACAGCCCGATTCCGCTGTTGCCGGGCATCAGCAACGCCTCCGGCATCATGGAAGGCTACGGTCTGGGTTATCGCCGCTTCAAGCTGTTTCCGGCGGAAGTCAGCGGCGGCGTGGCGGCGATCAAGGCCCTTGGCGGTCCGTTCGGCGAAGTGAAATTCTGCCCGACCGGTGGCGTCGGCCCGGCCAACATCAAGAGTTACATGGCGCTGAAAAACGTCATGTGCGTGGGCGGTAGCTGGATGCTCGATCCGGAATGGATCAAGAACGGCGACTGGGCACGTATTCAGGAGTGCACCGCCGAAGCCCTGGCGCTGCTGGACTGATACCGCCGGATTCAATTGTTACCTGACACTTCGTTGTGTGTTCTACGGCTTTACGGTGCGCTTGGTCGGTGCACCGTTTTTTTTGCCTTGAAAAAGGGCCAGGACATCACGCGATACACAGTTACCGCACGGTCGTTTTGGCGTGGCGCTAATCTGCGTTCATCTTACGGAAGAGAGAACGCCTCATGGACGACCATCAATCTGTAGCCTTATCAATCGAATCTCTGCCTCGGCGGCAGTTGCCCGTTTCTCGCAGTTTCTATCAGCACGCAATCCCGCCAAGCGTGCGCAACATCAGCCGAGGCCTCGAAGGGCCGCCATTGGTGTTGCGGCTGGCATTGGTCGATGCAATGACCGGCGAGCCGATTGTCGGCGCGCTGGTGCGGATCGAACAGCAACTTGGCGCCGACACATTGTGTGGCGCTCAGTCGACTGACAGTCAGGGCATCGTTCGTTTCACCAGTCTCTACCCGGATCGGCAACGCGCCTTGCCTTGCCTCGCTCTGAGTGTCGCCATCGCCAGCGACGATCAACAACCGCAGCTCTATCAGGAGGCCTGGGCAGGCCGCGTGCATCTACCCGGTGTCTGTAATTGCGCAGTTGCAGATGAAGATGCAGAGCAACTGGCGCTACGACCGATCACAGACCATGGCCTGGATGACGGCCACTACGGCAGCCTGACGATCGGCGTCGACACCTTTGCCTTGTCATCGCAGATCGGCGTGGCGGGCTACGACAAGCAGCCCATCACGCCGTTCTAGCGCAGTTCGTGCAGCGCGCGTACCAGCCGCTCCATGTCTGCCGCAGTGGTGGTCAGCCCCGGTGTCACTCTGATGCTCGGTCCGCTGGCGGCGCCGTGGCGGACCACGGTGAACAGGTTGTAATCGTCGAGCAGTCGCTTGGCCATCGCCTGTTGATCGTCGTGGCGGGTGAAGCGCAGCGAGGTGATGCCGCAATACAGGCGCGGATCGTCCGGGGTCATCACTTCGATGCCCGGCAAATGCCGCACCGCACTGACCCAGAGATTGCGCAGGTAATTGAGGCGTGCACCCTTGGCGGCGGCACCACCGAGCGCAGCGTGTTCCTCGAACACCAGCGGCAAGGTCATCAGCGCCGGTATGTTCGGCGTGCTGTAGGAGGTGCGTGCACGTACGTCGTTGGCCGGGAAATGCATCTCGCCCATGTCGGGATCTATATCAGCCAGACGTTGCGGCGCGATGTAGAGGAAGCCGAGCGTCAGCGGGGCGCCGATCCACTTGTGCAGGTTGTAGCCGGCGAACGCAATGCCGAGCGCGTCGAGATCGAAATCGATCTGGCCAAGGGCGTGGGCGCCGTCGAGGATGATGTCGACGGCATGTTCTTTCGCCAGCGCAGCGATGGCCGCTACCGGCATGACCAGACCGGTGCGGTGGGTGACGTGAGTCAGCGCCATCAATTTCAGTTTTGGCTGGCGAGTGAACGCCTCGCGGTACGTCTCCAGCAGGCTGTCGAAACTGGCCGGGTGCGCATGGGCAATCTCGATCACCTCGGCGCCGCGCTGTCTGGCGAGCCAACGCATGGCGCCTTTGACCGTGTCGTATTCCAGATCGCTGATCAGCACCTGATCGCCAGGCTGCAAACGGTTGTAGTTGCGGATCAGCGATTGCAGGCCGTCGGTGGCGTTGCGGGTAAACGCCAGGCTCTGCGCATGCACGCCGATCAGTTCGGCCAGTTGTGCACGGATATCGAGGTTGTCGTGCTGCTCGAAACGCTGGCGCACGTACACCGAATTGCTGGTATTGATCAGCTCGATATTGCGTTGGTATTCCTCGATCACCGTACGCGACATGCGCCCGAAATAACCGTTCTCCAGGTTCACGGGGCCAGGTTGAACATCGTAACGGTCGGCGAATGTTCGCCAGAAGGCTTCGTCACGGGCGCGGCGGGTGTTATCGGGCATGATCAACGAGCTCAGAGAAGAGGAGGGCGCATCAGTGGCGCGGGGCAGGTTTGCCATGTTTGGCGCGCAGCGGTTCGAGCAGATCGGAGAGGCCGTTATGGTCGATTTCGTGCATCAGAGCGAGCAAACCACCCAGCTCGCCGTGAGGAAAACCTTCGCGGGCGAACCAGTTCAAGTAAGGGCCCGGCAGGTCAGCGATGATCCTCCCCTTGTATTTGCCGAAGGGCATTTCGCGGGTGATCAGCAATTCGAGTTTTTCAGGATTCATCGGTTTTCGTCTGGCTTCATAGCAACCTGCAAAATACAGGCATTCTGCATGCAGGCCAAATGACAGATCATGCAAAACACCAGCATACAGATGGTTCAAAGTTTTATAACTTACTGAAATCAAACGATTTATCTTTGAAAGCGAAGCTGGCACGCACACTGCAATATCCCTTGCATCTTCAACCAACCGCAAGGAATTGGAAAATGACTGACGTAAACAAAGAAGCCATTTCTGTACTCAACGACCTGATTGAAACCTGCAAGGACGGTCAGGAAGGGTTCAAGACTTGCGCCGAAGACATCAAGCACCCAGAACTGAAAACCCTGTTCGTGCAGCGCTCCGCCGACTGCGCCACTGCCGCTGCCGAGTTGCAGGCGCAAGTGCGTTCGCTGGGTGGCGATCCGGAAACTTCGACCAGCGTGAGCGGTGATCTGCACCGTCGTTGGGTCGACGTCAAAGCCATGTTCACCGGCAAGGACGAAGAGGCTGTATTGAACGAAGCCGAGCGCGGTGAAGACCATGCGCTGAAGGCTTATCGCGAAGCGATCGAGAAGATCAACAAGCACAACCTGGTGGGTATCAAGGATCTGGTTGAGCGTCAGTACCACGGCGTACAACGCAACCACGACCAGGTGAAAGCCCTGCGTAACCAGGCTCGCGCTAACTCGTAAGGGTTAGGCGCCTGATAAAAAACGCCAGCGTGTCTGGCGTTTTTTTGTGCCTGGCTGAAAGGCCCCTCACCCTAACCCTCCCGAAACGTCGGACCGCCCGGAGGGAGAGGGGACTGACCGAGCTGCTCTTCAAAGTTATGCTGACCTGAAATACCGAGTCGAACTCAGGATTTGAAAGCCATGAAGATCGGCTCCCTTTCCCCCTCGCCCCTCTGGGGGAGAGGGCTGGGGTGAGGGGGGAAGCAATCTACCTGACACCCCACCATCCATCAGCCAATACTGATGGGCGGCAAAGTCGGCAACGTCACCGTCTGTTGCTTGCGTGGCGCGAGAATCTCCGCCTCGCCATCCACTACCAACTCATCCCGCTGGTTGAACACGCGAGTGGCAATGCGCACGCGAAACTTCGGCAGTTTCTCAAGGATTTCCAGGCGCACGGTCAACGTGTCGCCAATCTTCACCGGCTTCTGAAAGCTCATCTGCTGGCCGATATAAATAGTCCCCGGTCCAGGCAGCTCGCACGCTACCGCCGCGCTGATCAGCGCGCCGCTGAACATGCCGTGGGCGATACGCTCCTTGAACATGCTCGCCGCGGCAAACTCGGCGTCCAGGTGCACCGGGTTGTGATCCCCCGACATCGCGGCGAACAGTTGAATGTCGCGCTCTTCGACGGTCTTGCTGTAGCTGGCGGTCTGGCCGACTTCGAGGGCTTCGTAAGGGATGTTGGTAACCTGGGTCATCGGTGTCGATTCCTGTGGCGGATTCAGTCAATCCGCAAAAATTATTCGCTGCGTTGCGGGCGCGGATGGCTCAGGGCCTGATCGATCCAGGCCAGCACATCGGCGATCACTTCGCCGCGGTTGGTTTCGTTGAACAATTCGTGCCGGGCCTGCGGGTAGATCTTCAGTTGCAGGTGCTGGCTGCCGGCCGCGCGCAAGGCGTTGGCCAGATCTGTCAGACGCTTGCCCTCACTCACCGGATCACATTCGCCGCCGATGGCCAGCAGCGGCAGGCCCGGATCGATCTGCGCGAGATTGGACGCTTTGCTGATCTGCTGCAAGCCGCCGAGCAGGTCGATCCATAATTGATTGGTGCAGCGAAAGCCGCACAACGGGTCGCTGATGTAGCGGTCGACTTCGGCCGGGTCACGGCTGAGCCAGTCGAATGGTGTGCGCACTGGTTTGAATCTGTTATTGAACGAGCCGAACGACAGCCACTCGATCAATGCGCTGCGGCCCTTGCCACCCTGACGCAGTTTTTCCAGACGGGCGATCTGCCGGGCGGCGCGGTACAGGGCGACTGGTTGAAAATTCGAGCCACTGAGAATCGCCCCGTGCAGGCTGGCGCTGTGGTGCAGCAGATAACCCTGGGCGAGATAGCTGCCCATGCTGTGCCCAAGCAGAATGATCGGCACGCCGGGGTGCTGCTGGCCGATGTGTTGGTTGAGGCTGGCCAGATCGCCGAGGACTTTGCACCAACCGTCAGCATCGGCGTAATGGCCGAGAGTGCCTTGGCTGGCGGTTCTGCCATGGCCACGCAAATCCGGTGCGTATACGCCATAACCTTTGTCGCAAAAGGTTTCAGCGAGGCGTGCATAGCGGCCGCTGTGTTCCGCCATGCCATGGGCCACGAGAATCAGCGCTTTCAACGGCCCCGCGGGCAGCCATTGATTGACGAAGAGCCGGCTGCGGTCACTCGCGTCCAGCCAGAAGGTGTCGTGGATCATGGCGCTTCCTTTGCTCAGAGTCCGCACATTGTATAGCGCGTCTGATCAGCCCACGCCACGGCAGGAAGATTCACACGATCAATGACGGCTTTGCTCATATTTGCCTGAATGGCCATAGCTGCTAGTGTCCGTGAAGCTCCGCTTGTTCAGAAATGACAGAAGCGGCTCCCGGATCGGCTCAGGTAAAGAGGACAACAACAATGCAACCTGATTTCTGGAACGACAAACGCCCGGCCGGCGTACCGCTGGACATCGACATGACTGAGTTCAAGTCGGTGATCGAAGTGTTCGAGCGTTCCTGCAAGAAATTCGCTGATCGCCCGGCGTTCAGCAACATGGGCATCACGCTGACCTACGCCGAGCTTGAACGCCAGAGTGCCGCGTTCGCCGGTTACCTGCAGGCGCATACCGATCTGGTTCCGGGGGATCGCATTGCAGTGCAGATGCCCAACGTTCTGCATTATCCGATTGCCGTGTTCGGCGCCTTGCGCGCCGGGCTGATCGTGGTCAACACCAACCCGCTGTACACCGCGCGGGAGATGCGTCACCAGTTCAAGGATTCCGGCGCCCGCGCGCTGGTGTACCTCAACGTGTTCGGGCAGAAAGTCCAGGAAGTGCTGCCCGACACCGACATTCAATACCTGATCGAAGCGAAGATGGGCGACCTGATGCCCACCGCCAAGGGCTGGCTGGTCAACACCGTGGTCAGCAAAGTGAAGAAAATGGTCCCGGCCTACTCGCTGCCACAGGCGATCTCCTTCAAAAGCGCACTGCGCCTGGGCCGCGGCCTGGGGATCAAACCGCTCAACGTGACGCTCGACGATATCGCCGTGCTGCAATACACCGGAGGCACCACTGGCCTGGCCAAGGGCGCGATGCTCACCCATGGCAACCTCGTCGCCAACATGCAGCAAGTGCGCGCCTGTCTCGCGCAACTCGGTCCGGACGGCCAGCCGCTGTTGCGTGAAGGCCAGGAAGTGATGGTGGCGCCGCTGCCGCTGTACCACATCTATGCGTTCACCGCGAACTGCATGTGCATGATGGTCTCGGGCAACCACAACGTTCTGATTACCAACCCGCGGGACATTGCCGGCTTCATCAAGGAACTGAAAAACTGGCGCTTCTCGGCATTGCTGGGCCTGAACACTTTGTTTGTGGCGCTGATGGAACACCCGGATTTCAAGACGCTGGATTTCTCCAGCCTGAAACTCACCAACTCCGGCGGTACCGCGCTGGTCAAGGCCACGGCCGAGCGCTGGGAGCAGGTCACCGGTTGCCGCATCACCGAAGGCTACGGCCTCACCGAAACCTCGCCGGTGGCCTGCACCAACCCGTACGGCGACCAATCGCGCCTGGGCACGGTCGGCTTGCCGGTGCCCGGTACGCTGTTGAAAGTGATCAGTGACGACGGCGCCGAGCAGCCGTTGGGCGAGCGCGGCGAGCTGTGCATCAAGGGCCCGCAAATCATGAAGGGCTACTGGAACAAGCCCGAAGCCACCGCCGAAGTGCTGGATGCCGAAGGCTGGTTCAAGTCCGGCGACATCGCGGTGATCGAGCCGGATGGTTTTGTGCGCATCGTCGATCGCAAGAAAGACATGATCATCGTCTCCGGCTTCAACGTGTACCCGAACGAAATCGAAGACGTGGTCATGGCCCACCCCAAAGTCGCCAACTGCGCGGTGATCGGCGTGCCGGACGAGCGCTCGGGCGAGGCGGTGAAGCTGTTTGTGGTGGCGCGGGAAAACGGTGTCAGCCTCGAAGAGCTGAAGGCCTACTGCAAAGAGAATTTCACCGCCTACAAGGTGCCGAAACACATCGTCTTGCGTGAGTCATTGCCGATGACGCCTGTCGGCAAGATTCTGCGGCGGGAGTTGCGGGATATCGCCTGACCGGTGAATGGCCGCGCTCGGCGCGGATCGCGAGCAGGCTCACTCCTACAGGGATTGTATGTAATCTCTGTAGGAGTGGGCCTGCTCGCGATTTTGTTTGGCACCCATGAAAACCGGGGCTTTCAAGGGGTTCTAGGATTTTTGCTCTAAAATGACTGCTAGATAGTCTTGAGTCATCAATATGACTGTAGGGGCCGCTTTTGGCTCTAGTCGACCCTCGGCAAAGCTGCTACTCTCGGCGCGCTTTGTGACTTCTCGGCCTGTGTAAAAGCCAGATTCACCAATACAAAACACACACCAATAATAATCGCATCAAATGCGGTGAAGAATTCGCGTTGCTGAGGAGTGGGCTTCCATGATCGAAGACTTTTGGAAGGATAAATACCCGGCTGGAATCGCTGCCGACATCAATCCGGACGAGTATCCGAACATTCAGGCAGTGTTGAAGCAATCCTGCCAGCGCTTCGCCAACAAACCGGCTTTCAGCAACCTCGGCAAGACGATCACCTACGGTGAATTGTACGAATTGTCCGGGGCGTTTGCCGCGTATCTGCAACAGCATACCGATTTGCAGCCCGGCGATCGAATTGCCGTGCAACTGCCCAACGTACTGCAATACCCGGTCGCTGTCTTCGGTGCGATTCGCGCCGGGCTGATCGTGGTCAACACCAACCCGCTGTATACGGCGCGGGAAATGGAACACCAATTCAACGACTCCGGTGCCAAGGCGCTGGTGTGCCTGGCGAACATGGCGCACCTGGCCGAAGCCGTGGTGCCGAAGACCGGCGTCAAGCACGTCATCGTCACCGAAGTCGCCGACCTGTTGCCGCCGCTCAAGCGCCTGCTGATCAACAGCGTCATCAAGTACGTGAAGAAGATGGTGCCGGCCTATCACCTGCCCAAAGCCGTCAAGTTCAACGACGTGCTGAGCAAGGGCCACGGTCAGCCTGTGGCCGAAGCCAATCCCCACAGCGGTGATGTCGCGGTGCTGCAATACACCGGCGGCACCACCGGCGTGGCCAAGGGCGCGATGCTGACCCACCGCAACCTGGTCGCCAACATGCTGCAATGCAAGGCGCTGATGGGTTCCAACCTCAATGAAGGTTGCGAGATCCTGATCACCCCGCTGCCGCTGTACCACATCTATGCGTTCACCTTTCATTGCATGGCGATGATGCTGATCGGCAACCACAACATCCTGATCAGCAACCCGCGCGACCTGCCGGCGATGGTCAAGGAACTGTCGAAGTGGAAGTTCAGCGGCTTTGTCGGCCTCAACACCCTGTTCGTCGCGCTGTGCAACAACGAAGCATTCCGCAAGCTGGATTTCTCTGCACTCAAGGTCACCCTGTCCGGCGGCATGGCCCTGCAACTGGCTGCGGCCGAACGCTGGAAAGCGGTGACTGGCTGCGCCATCTGCGAAGGTTACGGCATGACCGAAACCAGCCCGGTGGCGACGGTCAACCCGATCCAGCACATCCAGATCGGCACCATCGGCATTCCCGTGCCATCGACCCTGTGCAAGGTCATCGACGATGCCGGTGTCGAGCAGCCGC
The DNA here is from genome assembly GCF_055484735.1 of Pseudomonas sp. 15C. Classification (NCBI taxonomy): domain Bacteria; kingdom Pseudomonadati; phylum Pseudomonadota; class Gammaproteobacteria; order Pseudomonadales; family Pseudomonadaceae; genus Pseudomonas; species Pseudomonas sp. 15C. The sequence continues at coordinate 38,905 of NZ_JBUDGD010000011.1, forward strand.
TGGGTGAAATCGGTGAATTGTGCGTCAAGGGCCCGCAAGTGATGAAGGGTTACTGGCAGCGTCAGGAAGCCACCGATGAAATGCTCGACAGCGATGGCTGGCTGAAAACCGGCGACATCGCACTGATCCAGCCGGACGGCTACATGCGCATCGTCGATCGCAAGAAAGACATGATTCTGGTCTCCGGTTTCAACGTCTATCCGAACGAGCTGGAAGACGTGCTGGCGACCTTGCCGGGCGTGCTGCAATGCGCGGCCATCGGCGTGCCGGACGACAAGTCGGGTGAAGCGATCAAGATTTTCATCGTCGCCAAACCGGGCGTGACCCTGACCAAGGAACAGGTCATGGACCACATGCGCGCCAACGTCACCGGCTACAAGGTGCCGCGTTCGGTGGAGTTCCGCGATGCGCTGCCGACCACCAACGTCGGCAAGATCCTGCGCCGCGAATTGCGCGATGAAGAGCTGAAGAAGATCAAGGCCAAGTCCGCCGCGTAAATAAAAAGCCCCGCAGATGCGGGGCTTTTTGTTGGTGCTGAGTACGGCTTGGATGCTGGGGTGAAGCGGCCCCCTCATCGGAACGCCGCCCGCCCAGCCCTCTCCCGAGGGAGAGGGAGCCGAGCGGGGGCTTTTCAGAAGCTGAGTTCGACTCGATATTTCAGGTCGGCGTACCTCGCCCTGACACTTCGGTCAGTCCCCTCTCCCTCTAGGAGAGGGTTAGGGTGAGGGCTATTGACGAAACGGCGCAAAATTCACGTTGGTCCCCGCCGGCCGCATGTCCTGCAGGTACGAATCCTTGTCCGCACTCAGCTCCAGGCTCAACGCCGCCTTGCGCTTGCCTTCGTTGCGAATCACCAGCCCTTCGAGCTTCTCGCGCAGAAACACCGTCGGCACTTTCAGGTGCAGCAGTTCGTCGGTCGCCGGGGTGTGCATCAGCAGGTGAATCCACTCGTACTGACCGATCGCCAGACGCGACACCGGCAGGTCGAACCACCAGATATTGCGGTTGCGGTTCAGTTCGGCGAAGTGGCAGTTGTTGGTGCCAAGCACGGCGCCGCCCAGTTCCTTGTTGCGACGGGCGATGGCTTGCGTTTTATCGAGTTTCATAACATTCCTGCGGTATCGGTCTTTGGCGCCTGGCGCCCATAGCTGCGCATTCTCAAGGCAACGCCGGCAAACATAAAGCGCAACCTGCGCGCCGCGACGAAATGAGCGGCAAATAATTGAAACTTGCAGGGAAACGCGCCAGTCAATCGTTACGTACTGACTTTTCTTCCCCTTATGCGTCACGGAGAAACACCATGAGTAGCACAGGCGATAAAGTAAAAGGCATGGCCAACGAAGCCGTCGGTAACGTCAAGCAAGGCGTCGGCAAGGCTACCGATAACTCCAGATTGCAAGCCGAAGGCAAGGTCCAGGAGAGAAAAGGCGAAGCCCAGCAGGCAGTTGGCAACACCAAGGACGCAGTGAAGAAAGGCGTCGACAAGGCGTAGTCCAGCCTTGAACGAATCACACGAGCGGCCATCCAAGGATGGCCGTTTTTGTATCAAAAAACCTGCGGATGCCGACGAAGATCGCCAAACAGGCTAACGTGATGTAAAAAACGGCCCCTGAGTCGCCACGACTTCAACCTGTACTGCGGCGAAAGGAGACGCGAATGATTTTCCCGAACATGAAAGGTCTGCCCCTGCACCGGGTGATGGTGCGCACGGTCACTGAATTCGTCGACGACGAAATGTCGACCTATGCCTCGGCACTGGCCTACCAGATGCTGTTCTCGCTGTTCCCGTTCATTCTGTTCCTGATCGCGCTGATCGGTTTCCTGCACTTGCCGGATTTCTTTTCCTGGTTGCGCCTGCAGTCGGAACTGGTCTTGCCGCCGCAGGCGCTCGAGCAGGTCAACCCGGTGATCGACCAGTTGCAGCAATCCAAGGGCGGTCTGCTTTCGATCGGTATCGTCATCGCGCTGTACACCGCCTCGGCTGGCGTGCGCCTGATGATGAGCGCGATGAACGCTGCATACGACGTGGTCGAGGGGCGGCCGATCTGGAAGCGCTTTCCGCTGTCGATCGTCTACACCGTGGGCATTGCCGGCATGCTGTTGATTGCCGCCGCATTGATGGTACTCGGGCCGCAGGTGATGGGCTGGATCGCCGCCCAGGTCGGTCTGGAAGAAGTCATCGTGACCATCTGGACCATCGCGCGCTGGCCGGTAATCGTGGTGCTGATGATGATCGCCGTGGCGTTGATCTACTACGTCATGCCCGACGTCAAGCAGGAATTCCGCTTCATCACCCCAGGTTCGGTGCTGGCCGTGGTGGTGTGGATCCTGGCGTCGTTGGGGTTTGCCTTCTACGTAAAAACCTTCGCCAACTACAACGCGATGTATGGCAGCATCGGGGCGATCATCGTGCTGTTGCTGTATTTCTACATTTCCGCCGCCGTGCTGCTGCTCGGCGCGGAAATGAATGCGGTGATCGAGCACATGTCCAGCGAAGGCAAGGAGAAGGGCGAGAAAGACCCGGGCGAGCCAGAAGAACATCCCAAACAACATGTCTCAGGCCTGGGCCGCGATCATTCGCTCAAGCCGGACACTGACGAAGTCTGACCATGATCCGTGAAATCCTCAAGATGGGCGACGAGCGCCTGCTGCGCATTGCCCCGCCGGTACCGCCGGAAATGTTCAACAGCGCCGAGCTGTGGCAACTGATCGACGACATGTTCCAGACCATGGAAAGCGTCGGCGGCGTCGGCCTGGCCGCGCCGCAGATCGGCGTCGATCTGCAACTGGTGATCTTTGGTTTCGAGCACAGCGAGCGCTATCCGGACGCCGAAGCGGTGCCGCAGACGATCCTGATCAACCCGCTGATCACACCGTTGAATCCATTCACGGAAGAGGGTTTCGAGGGTTGCCTGTCGGTGCCGGGCTTGCGCGGGGCGGTGGATCGCTATCAGCAGATTCGTTACGAGGGGTTCGATCCCAAGGGCGAGCCGATCGTGCGTGTGGCCTCAGGCTTTCATGCGCGGGTGGTGCAGCATGAGTGCGACCATCTGATCGGCCGGCTGTACCCGTCGCGCATCACCGATTTCAGCAAGTTCGGTTTTACCGAAGTGATGTTTCCGGATCTTGATCCCAACGCTGACGACTAGCTCAGGATCAACACATACCCCTTGTAGGAGTGAGCCTGCTCGCGATAGCGGAATATCAGTGACATTTACACTGACTGACACGCCGCTATCGCGAGCAGGCTCACTCCTACAGGGGATTGTGGTCAGGCTGGAGAATTGAGCCCCATCGCAATCATCGGCTTGCTCCGCGCATACCGGCTCAAGCGTTCCGCCATCGCTTGCGGCAGTGCCGGGTCGAAGCTGAAGCCACGCCGCTCATAGAAACCGCGCAAATCCGGATGACAGAACAGCCACACCGGCTCGCTCACCGCTTGAGTGGCCGCCGCAATCAGTTGCGCGGCAATCCCTTGTTCGCGGCACTGCGGATCGACGAACAAGCCGGTCAACCAATGCCCGCCCGCCACCGGGCGCAGGCACAGCGCCGCGACAATGTCTCCACGCCGCGCCACCCACAATTGCGCATCGCGCACGGCTTTCATCGAGGACTGGTGGCTGCGGTAGAACTTGTTCATCAACGGCCAGAGCGACACGTCGAGCAAGGTGTAATGGGTATCGGGCATGAACAGGGCTGTGCTGGGCAAAGCGCCGATTATAAGAGAACGCGCGCCAACCGATAGCCCGGTTTGCAATACATTCCCCCTGTGGGAGCTAGCGTGCTGGCGATAGCATTCTCCCCGGCAACATCGCCGCCTGAGCAAACGCCATCGCGAGCAGGCTCACTCCTACATTTGATCGTGTGAGTTGGCGGTACATCCCGACATTCTTCGATTCAAATCGTGCGCTGAACCGTTTTTTGTGCAAAAAGTGCCAGATACTGGCCGACTAGTGGCCTTGCGCACGGCGACGGTCTGGCTATGCTTGTCGTAACTAACCATGTCGACCGTCATGTCAAAATCCGACTGACAGACATCGTTGGCCCGTGATTCATGCTGCCAGAGTGCGCAACCCAAGGCACCGACACTGAACCAACAAGGAGCGTCGCCGACATGGAAGTTCTTCAATGCGTTAGGGCTGGCCCGCGTGCGGGCTATCAAGAGAAGGATGTCTTGATTAGAACGTCGCTGCATGGACGCTCCGATTGATCATCATTTATCACCTGACAACTTCCTCCCGTGGAGGAAGGCGTGTGCCTGTTCCACGGAACGTAGTGGTGGATCTTGAAAGACCAGAACTTTCATCAAATCAGAAGACCGCGCGGAAGGTGATACAACCATGTTCAACCTACATCACAAGGCTGACCTGCAGGAAATCGAGCGCTTCAGTTGCGCGCTGACCGAGACCAACGCCAAGTTGGCCGCGATCAGCCGCTCAATGGCCATGATCGAGTTCAGCCCTGACGGCATCGTTCTCGATGCCAACGACAACTTCTGCAAAACCATGGGCTACAGCGCCGAGGAAGTACGCGGCAAGCATCATCGGGTCTTTTGTGAGGAGAGTTACTATCGCAGCGAGGACTACGCCAGATTGTGGCGCGACCTGGCCCGTGGCGAACCCCTGAGCGGGACGTTTCTGCGTTTGAACAAGAGCGGTCGGGAGATCTGGCTCGAGGCCAGTTACATGCCGGTGTTTGGCCCAGACAAAGAAGTCAGAAGTGTGATCAAAGTTGCTGCCGATATCACCGCGCGTATCAACAAGGAACATGAAGAAGAAGCGATGCTGGCGGCAATCAGCCGCTCGATGGCGGTGATCGAGTTCACCCCCGAAGGCAATGTCATCGCCGCCAACGATAACTTTCTGCAGACCATGCAGTATTCGCTCAACGAAATCGTCGGCCAGCATCACAGCCTGTTCTGTCACCGCAGCGAATCCGAGTCGCCGCAATACAAGGCGTTCTGGGCGTCGCTCAATCGCGGCGAATATCACTCGCACCGCTTCGAGCGCAAGAACAAGTCCGGGCACATGGTTTACCTGGAAGCCTCGTACAACCCGTTGTTCGATGCCAAGGGCCGCTTGTACAAAGTGGTCAAGTTCGCCAGCGACATCACCCGCCAGATGACCACCTTGCAGCGCGCCGCCGAATCGGCCCACAGCACGTCGGTACAGAACGACGCCTGCGCGCAAAAAGGCTCGCAGGTCGTGCAGCAGACCGTGCAGATCATTCAGGACATTTCCCGTGACCTCAACGAAGCTGCGGTGAGTATCGACGCGGTGAGCAAACAGTCGGACATCATCGGCACCATCGTCCAGACCATTCGCGGCATCGCCGACCAGACCAACCTGCTGGCGCTCAATGCTGCCATCGAAGCTGCGCGCGCCGGCGAGCATGGCCGTGGATTCGCGGTAGTCGCGGACGAAGTACGCAGCCTCGCGGCGCGGACCAGTCAGGCCACCCTGGAAATTGTCGACGTGGTGCGCAGGAACCACGACCTGTCGCTGAGCGCAGTCTCAAGCATGCAATCGAGCCTGAGTCGAACCGGGCTGGGGGTGGAATTGGCGAATGAAGCGGGGGAAGTGATCCTGGAGATTCAGCAGGGCTCGCGGCATGTGGTGGATGCGATCAGTCAGTTCAATGAGACGTTGCAACTCAATTAAGAAAAAAAGGGTCGATTAACGACCCTTTTTTTCAAGACTGCCGAGATGCTTGTTAAAGAGGTTTTTTACCCTCGTAAGTGCCTTTCAGTTGGAATTTCCGACCGTCTGTGTCAGTGAGAATTGCATCGATCTCACCTACCTGTTGGGACTGATTCCCACTGACCGTAACCTTGACGGTTCCGGTTGCGCTGAAAGTTTTTCCTTCCGCAGAGACGTATTCCAGCTTTGTCCAAGTAGCAGGATCCAAATTAAGGTTATGGATTTCATCCTTTAACGCTTCGCCATAAAAAATATTGATGCTTGGATTTTTGCCGTTCATTGCCGCTGAAAAGGTGGCCAGTTCCATTTCGACGAAATTTGTTTCCAGTTTCTCCACTTCTGTCGAATCGATAGAACGTATGACGGAAAGTTTGCCTGTCGTGCTCATGATGAACTCCTGTTCGAGTGATGTGCAGGAATCAATTTCCTGCAATGGTGCAGTGAACAGTGCTTTAGCTCGTTTCGATACTGTCAAACCTGACAGGTAAGAGCCCTTATCCGACGAGTGGTTGGAAACCGCTATCGAGTTTTAATGCCATGCCGCACAGGCAAAAGTTCAATCTTCAATCAGCTTTTGCAGCGGTCATCTGCTGCCGACAGACGGCAAAGGCTGACCGGTACCTTTCAGCGATGGGCAATATTCTCCAGCGCCAGATTACGCGTGCGCGGGCCGAACCAGCCGATGGTCAACATCACGATCAGCATGCTGCAAACAATGAACGCCAGCACGCCGGGCGTACCGAAGTTGTCGAGAAACAAGCCGATCAACAAGCTGCTGAACACCGTCGACAAACGGCTGAACGAATAACAGAAGCCGACCGCGCGGGCGCGGATGTTGGTCGGGAACAGTTCGCTCTGGTACGAGTGATAACTGAAGCTCAGCCAGGCGTTGCAGAAGGTAATCATCACCCCGCAGAAGATCAGCCCGACGGCGCTGGTCTGCAGGGCGAACAGGGTGCCGAAAGTCATCGCGCCAAGGGCCGAGCCGACGATCTGCCATTTGTTCTCGAAGCGGTTGGCGAACTTCACAAACAGCAACGGCCCGAGCGGGTAGGCGAGGGTGATGATGAAGGCGTACATCAGACTGTGGGTAACGCTGACGCCTTGGCCCGAGAGTAGCGCCGGCAGCCAGTTGCCGAAACCGAAAAAGCCAATCGCCTGGAAAATGTGAAAGACGATCAGCATCAGCGCGCGGCGGCGATACGGCGGTTGCCAGATATCAGCAAAACGGCCCTTGCCTTCGACATCCACCGGCACCGCTTCGGGCGCATCCAGCGCTTTGCCGTGATCTTTTGCGCAGCGCGCTTCGAGGTGGTCGAGGATCCGGTTGGCCTCGTCGAAACGACCATGCTGCGCCAGCCAGCGCGGCGATTCTGGCAGGCGTTTGCGCAGCCACCAGATGAACAGCGCAAACACCGCGCTGGCCAGCACCACCCAACGCCAGCCGGAAATACCGAACGGCGCCTGCGGCACCAGCCACCACGACATCAAGGCCACCGCCGGCACCGACAGGAACTGCACGAAAAACGCAAAGGCAAACGCCGAGCTGCGCATGCGTTTGGGCACCAGTTCCGAGAGGTAGGCGTCGATGGTCACCAACTCGATGCCCAGACCGATACCCACCAGAAAACGCATGCCGATGATGCCCAGCGCCGAGGTCTGGATGCCCATCAGCACCGTCGCCACCGTGTACCAGATCAGCGCGAAAGTGAAAATCGCCCGGCGACCGAACCGGTCCGCCAACGGACTGAGCAGGCTGGCACCGAGAAACAGGCCGAGAAACGTCGCCGAGGCGAACGCCGCCTGATCGGAAAAACCGAACACGCCCTGATTGCCTGTGGCAAACAGGCCATCACGGATCAGGCCGGGGCTGATGTAGGCGGTCTGGAACAGATCGTAGAGTTCGAAAAATCCACCGATCGACAGCAACGCCACCAGGCGCCAGATCGTGGCGACGGCGGGCAGCCGATCGATGCGGGCGGAAATCTCCGCAGCGCGGACCGGGTCGATGCCGTCACTGTGTGCGGCGGCGGATGCGTGAGCAGTCATAAGCTGATCCATTTTTTATTGATGGAAAAGCTTAGCCTGCTATCGGAGTTAACGGATTGTGAATATCGGCGGTTAAATCGGTTAAACCGCTGATTTCACGCAATATCTGCTTACGAATTAGCGATTTATGCCGCAGCAGCAGAATCGGGCAGCGCCGAGCTCGGCAGGCCGAAGATCCGGTCGAACAGCCAGTTGAACACGAACGTGTAGCACGGGATAAAGATGATCAGCGCCAGATCCAGCAGGAATGCCTGCACCAGACTGATGTTCATCCACCAAGCTATCAGCGGAATCAGAAACACGATCAGCGTCAGTTGAAAGCCGACCGCATGGGCGATGCGCCGTTTAACCGTGCGGGTGCGGGATACCTGGCGGCTTTCCCAGCGTTCGAACAACGAGGTGTAGATGAAATTCCAGGTCACGGCGATGCTGGTGATGATCACCGCCAGCGGCCCAGTGCTGCCCGGCGATGTGCCCGACAACAAGGCCAGGCCGAGGGCCGAGAAGGTCATGCCGATCACTTCGTAGAGCGACACGTAGACCAGTTTGCGTTTCACGCCTTGCATGCAGATTTGCCTCTTTCTCGCTGGATAGTGGCCAGCAGGGCTGGCGAAAGCGATGAAATATAGCTTCAATGGAGCTGACAGAAAAAATCAGAAGCTTTCAGTTTTATTGATAGGTGCGAAATTTGAATTTCAACAGTGACAGCATCGAGTTGTTTCTCGCGGTGATCGAGCGCGGCTCGTTCTCCGCAGCCGCACGGCAGTTGGGCAGGGTGCCGTCGGCGGTGAGCATGGGCATTGCCAACCTCGAAGCCGAGCTCGGTTACTCGTTGTTCGACCGCAGCCATCGCGAACCGCAACCCACGGCGATGGCCCAGTCTTTAGTACCGCACGCGCGATTGATCGCCGAACAGCTCAAACAGTTGCAGGTGCATGCGGTGGAGTTGTCGCTGGGGCTGGAGAGCAAGTTGTCGATGGGCGTGGTGGCGGACATTGACCGGCGCCGTTTGCTCGCGGCGATAAAAGTGATTGCCGAGCGTTATCCGTTACTCGATATCGAAGTGCTGACAGCGCCGCAGGATGACGTACTGGCAATGTTGCACAGTGGTCGAGTCGGTCTGTGCCTGGCGTTCGCCGGGTTGCGCATGAACGTGCTGGAGCGTTTCCAGTTTGTCGGCAATGAACGGATGATCGCCACGCTGGCGGCGGACAGTCCGATGCTGCAGGGGCGGGATGTGTTTCTCGAAGATCTGGTCCAGGTGCGGCAGATCATCGTTGCCAGCCGTGACCTGCCGATCAGCGAAACGCGACCGCTGGTGGCGCAATCGTATTGGCGCACCGACAGCCTGGAAGCGGCGATGGACATGGTCGAGGCGGGTTTGGGCTGGGGCAATTTCCCGCTGTCGGTGGTGCAGCCACGACTGGACGCAGGGCGCTTGCAACGGCTGAATTTCCGCAACATCGAAAACGGCCTGGTGATGCCGGTGCATGCGGTGTGGCTCAAGAGCCAGCCGTTGCAGAAGGGCGCGTTGGCCTTGGTCGACCAACTCAGCCACTGAAGTGGGTGGAGATCCTTTGTAGGAGTCGATCGTTCCCACGCTCCGCGTGGGAATGCAGCCCGGGACGCTCTGCGTCCCTCCCAGAGCCGAACGCGGAGCGTCCGTTGCGGCATTCCCACGCAGAGCGTGGGAACGATCGGTCGTGATCGGTAAGGGGGGTTATGTGCTTTCGCGAATCTTCAGCTCAAAGCCCATGTCCTCGACCGGTCGCGGCACTTTATTGCCCGCCATCAGCGTCAGCATCTGCTCTGCCGCGCGCCGGCCGATCGCCTCACGCGGGGTGTTGATGCTGCTCAGGCGCGGCACCATGTGTTCGGACATCGGCAAATCGTTGAAACCCAGAATCGCCACCTGTTCGGGGATCTTGATGCCGATGCGCAGGGCTTCCAGCAGCGCACCCTGAGCCAGGTCATCGTTGCCAAAGAAAATCGCATCAACATCCGGATGCGCCGCCAGCAGTTGCAGAAACAACTCGCCGCCCAAGCCCACCGATGAGGATCGCGGCGTCAGCACTTCCAGATCCGGGTCGTACCGGCCAGCCTTCTGCAGTGCCTTGCGAAACCCCTCACCGCGCAGCAATGTGCGTTGATCCAGTTGCGCGCCAATGTAGGCCAAGCGTTTGCGCCCGCGAGACAGCAGGTGTTCGGCGGCAGTTTCCCCGGCGCTCAACTGCGAAAAACCCACGCAATTCACTCCGGCAGCACTGTCCAGCTCCATCATGTACACGCAGGGAATGTTGCTGACTTCGATCATCCGCCGCGAACTTTCCGTGCGATCAAAACCGGTCAGCAGAAAGCCGCGCGGCTGATAGGCCATGTAGTTGCGCAGCAGGTTTTCTTCTTCATCGCGCGAGTAATGGAAGTTGCCGATCAGCACTTCGAAGCCCTTGGGCGTCAGCACCCGATGAATGGCTTCCAGCGTGTCGATGAACAGCAGGTTGGACAGTGACGGCACCAGCACGACGACCGAATGGCTCTGCGCCGAGGCCAACGCGCGGGCGGCCGGGTTGACCACGTAGTTGAGTTCGAGCGCGGCTTTTTGCACTTTTTCCACGAGTTCGGTGGCCACGGTGCTGACCCCGCGCAGGGCTCGGGAGGCGGTAATCGGGCTGACGCCGGCCAGGCGGGCAACTTCATTAAGGGTGGGACGGCCGGTGGTGCGGGTATTTTTATCGTTCTTGGGGGAGGTCATCGGGCGGCTTGCCAAACAAAAATCAAGGCACTAAGGTAGCGCTGTCCTGATGCAGCTGCAAATGCGTGAGCGAGGTCCTGCCTGATCTCGGCTCTTTGGCGTTGGGAACGAACCTGCTGCAACCCAAAAAAACGACAAGAAGGCGTCGGCAACTTCTGCCTGTGCACTAGAGTCATAGCTAGCAAAGGTAGCGCTGTCTGCGCGCTGAGGTGTTATATGAGTCATCCCATCACCGCCCTGGTCATCATGGGCGTTGCCGGTTGCGGCAAGACGTGTGTCAGCGAGGCCCTGTGCCATTTGAGCGGCGCCACTGCCATTGAAGGCGATACTTTTCATCCGGCCGCGAACATCGAAAAGATGAGCGCGGGGATCCCCCTGAACGACGACGACCGTGCCGGCTGGCTCGACAGCCTGTGCGATGAACTGCGTCGCGTCGATGCGTCGGGCAAACGCCCGGTGCTGACCTGCTCGGCCCTTAAACATATCTATCGCGAACGCCTGCGCAGCGCCTTGCCAGGACTGGGCTTCGTGTTCCTGGAACTGACCCCTGAAGTCGCCGCCGAACGTGTCTCGCACCGTCCGGGCCATTTCATGCCGGCCACGCTCATCGAAAGCCAGTTTGCCACCCTCGAATCGCCCAAGGGCGAGCCGCTGACCCTGGCGCTCAACGCCTCGGTACACAGCGTTGAAGAGCTGGCACTGCAGGCTCACGTCTGGTGGCAGGCCCACGGTCTGAAACAGGCGGTATGAGTATGTTGAAAAAGACAGCGCTGTCCCCCCGACTTCTGTTCAACCCGCTTTAATAACAACAACAATCCAGGAGACACCCCCAATGTTCGGCATGTCCCACGAGACGTTCCTGCTGCTCGATGCAGTGGTCACGGTAATCGGTCTGATTATCCTGATCACCAAATTCAAGATTCACCCCTTTATCGCCCTGACCATTGCGGCCGCGTTCCTCGGCCTGACCTCGGGCATGCCGATCGGCACCATCATCAAGGCGTTCCAGGACGGCTTCGGTGGCGTGCTCGGTTTCGTCGGCATCATTCTGGCGCTGGGCACCATGCTCGGCAAAATGATGGCCGAATCGGGCGGGGCGGATCAGATTGCCCAGACCCTGATTCGCGCGTTCGGCAAGGACAAGGTCCAGTGGGCGATGATGTTCGCCGCGTTTCTGGTCGGCATCCCGCTGTTCTTCGAAATCGGCTTCGTACTGCTGATTCCGCTGGTGTTCATCGTGGCGCGTCGCACCGGTGTGTCGATCATCAAGATCGGTATCCCGCTGCTCGCCGGCCTGTCCGCTGTACACGGTCTGGTGCCACCACACCCGGGTCCGCTGCTGGCCATCGGCGTGTTCGGCGCTGACATTGGCAAGACCATTCTCTACGGTCTGATCGTTGCGCTGCCGACCGCGATCATCGCCGGTCCGATCTTCGGTACGTTCATCGCCAAGCACATTCCCGGTCACCCGAATCAGGAACTGGTCGATCAACTGGCCCGCGAAAACGACTCGACCGATCTGCCAAGCTTCGGCATCACCCTGGTCACCGTGCTGCTGCCGGTGTTCCTGATGCTGCTGAAAACCTTCGCTGACGTGGCGCTGCCGGACGGCAACTTCTTCCGCACCTGGATGGACATGATCGGCCACCCGATCTCGGCACTGCTGCTGGCATTGCTGCTGTCGCTGTACACCTTCGGCTACAAGCAGGGCATCGGTTCCAACCAGATGCTCAAATGGCTCGACGCGAGCCTGGCGCCAACCGCTGCGATCATTCTGATCATCGGTGCTGGCGGCGGCTTCAAGCAGATGCTGGTCACCAGCGGTGTGGGCGACGTGATCGGTCACATGGCGGTCAGCGCGCAAATCTCGCCGATCCTGCTGGCGTGGCTGGTGGCGGCGGTGATCCGTATCGCTACCGGTTCGGCGACCGTGGCGACCATCACTGGTGCCGGCATTGTGGTGCCGGTGGTAGGGATGATTCCGGGCGTCAACCGTGAGTTGCTGGTGCTCGCCACCGGCGCTGGTTCGTTGATCCTGTCGCACGTCAACGACGCCGGGTTCTGGCTGGTCAAGCAGTACTTCAACATGACCGTGGCCGAAACCTTCAAGACCTGGACCGCGATGGAAACCATCCTGTCGGTGGTCGGCCTGGGCTTTATTCTGCTGTTGTCGCTGTTCGTTTAAACAGCTTCTTGCAGGCACAAAAAAACCGCAGCGATGCGGTTTTTTTGTGCCTGAAATTTAGAGGCCGGACACATTCCCATGTAGGAGTGAGCCTGCTCGCGATAGCGGTGTGTCAGTGCCATTTACGGTGACTGACACACCGCTATCGCGAGCAGGCTCACTCCTACAGGTCTTGCGTTAGACGCCAGTTTTTGCGACTAGGCCATCCGCGCGGAACATCCCGCGAATCCCGCGCACCGCCTGGCGGATGCGGTCCTGGTTTTCAATCAGCGCGAAGCGCACGTGATCATCGCCATACTCGCCAAACCCCACCCCCGGCGAGACGCAGACCTTGGCCTCGGCGAGCAGTTTCTTGGCGAATTCCAGCGAACCCAGGTGCGCATACGCCTGGGGAATCTTCGCCCAGACATACATCGATGCCTTCGGATTCTCGACCATCCAGCCCAGCTCATGCAGGCCCTTGACCAGCACGTTGCGGCGCTGGCGATACTGCTCGGCGATGTCGCGCACGCACTGCTGATCGCCTTCCAGCGCAGCGATTGCGGCGACTTGCAGCGGGGTGAACGTGCCGTAGTCGTGGTAGCTCTTGATCCGTGCCAGAGCGTTGACCAGTTCCGGGTTGCCGACCATGAAACCGATGCGCCAACCGGCCATGTTGTAACTCTTGGACAGGGTGAAGAACTCCACCGCAATGTCCTTGGCCCCCGGTACCTGCATGATCGACGGGGCTTTCCAGCCGTCGTAGACGATGTCGGCGTAGGCCAGATCGTGGATCACCAGCACGTCGTACTGCTTGGCGAGGGCGATCACCCGTTCGAAGAAATCCAGCTCCACGCACTGCGCGGTCGGGTTCGACGGGAAGCCGAGAATCATCATTTTCGGCTTGGGGATCGAGCCGCGAATCGCTCGCTCCAGTTCGTCGAAGAAATCCACGCCCGGCACCAGCGGCACCGAACGCACCTGGGCACCGGCAATCACCGCGCCGTAAATGTGAATCGGGTAGCTCGGGTTCGGCACCAGCACGGTGTCGCCCTGATCCAGGGTCGCCAGCATCAGATGCGCCAGGCCTTCCTTGGAGCCAATGGTGACGATGGCTTCGCTTTCCGGGTCGATATCGACTTCGTAGCGTTGCTTGTACCAGTTGGAAATCGCCCGGCGCAGGCGCGGAATGCCTTTGGAGGTCGAGTAACCGTGGGTGTCTTCGCGTTGGGCGACTTGCACGAGTTTTTCGACGATGTGCGGCGGCGTGGCGCCGTCGGGGTTGCCCATGCTCAAGTCGATGATGTCTTCACCACGACGCCTGGCAGCCATCTTCAGCTCGGCGGTGATGTTGAAAACGTACGGGGGGAGTCGATCTATGCGCGCAAAGCGGCGCGGCAAACCTTGTTCGGCCATTGTTGCCTCGGATAACGTAAGCGCCCGGAACCGTCCGAGCGACGCTGGTCACTGCGGTGACCTGTGGCGGACGATAAGGGTGCTGATGGCATACTGTCCAGCCTGTTTGTAAACATTTTTTCCGAAGGAAATCGGTCAATGGAATTCACCAGCGGCTTCTTGTTGAGCCTTTCGCTGTGCCTGGACATCGGCGTGGCCAACATCGCGATGATCACCCTGGCCATGCAACGCGGCTATTTTCAGGGATTTGCGCTGGGCCTCGGCACTTGCGTCGGCGACCTGATTTATGCGGTGCTGGCGCTGGCCGGGATGACCGTTTTGCTGCAATACGAAACCGTGCGCTGGGTGTTGTGGATCGGTGGTTCGGCGCTGTTGATCTATTTCGCGGCGAAGATGATTTACTCGGCGATTCACCATGAAGCGCAGTTGGCGGCCACGGCAGAAGTGGGGCACAACTCCCATCGCAAGGAGTTCTTCCGGGGGATCTTTCTCGCGATGTCGTCGCCGAGTGCGATTCTCTGGTTTGCGGCGGTTGGCGGCACATTGATCGCTCGTTCCGGGGGCGGCGGTGCGCTCAGCTCGGCGCTGTTTCTCGGCGGGTTCCTCTGCGCCGGGCTGCTGTGGTCGGCCGGTCTGTGCTTCGCCGCCAGCCACGGTGGCAAGCTGCTGGGCGACAAGCTGTTGCGCTATTCGTACCTGGCATCGGCGGCGATCTTCTGCTATTTCGCGGTCTACGTGATCCTTTCCGGCTATAACGAGTTTGTCGGTTCGGGCGCCGCCGAGCAGTTGCACACGCTGTGATCGTGCGAAACGGTTCGGGCTTTCTATACTCCCAGCCGAACCCACTTTTGTGTACCAAGGAGTCGTGTCATGGATGAGCAAACACGCGTCGAAGTGGCAGAACCTCGCTTCGAACACGGGCCGTTTCTGCTGATCGCTGGATTCGGCGGACGGTTTACCCAGGATTCCACCGAAGACATCCCGGCGCTGTGGGAAAAACTCATTCCGCACCTGGGAAAAATTCCCGCGCAGGTCAATGAAGTGACCTATGGCGTCTGCTGCAATGCGGACGGCGAGGGCGGCTTCGAGTACATCGCTGGTGTGCAGATCGACAAGCTTGATGAGCTGCCGGAGAAGTACCGTTGGGTTGAAATTCAGCCGCAGCATTACGCGGTCTTTGAACACAAAGGGCCATTGGAGCAACTGCCGGAGACGTTTCAGTACATCTGGAACACTTGGCTGCCGCAATCGGGCCGTGAAGCAGCAGATGCCCCGGAATTCGAGCGTTACAGCGCAGATTTCAATCCGAAACTGCGCACCGGTACGCTGGAAATCTGGTTGCCACTCAAACCCTGAGAGCTACCCATCGAGGCGGATCATGTCCGCCCCGGTTGATCTGCTTTATGCTTGGCGGCCTCAATTCCAATGATTTCGAGTTGCCATGAACACCGTCATCCGTAACGTCACCGCCGCCGATCTGGACCGCTGCTACGCCATCGAAACCGTTGCCTACGAAGGCGACGAAGCCGCGACCCGCGAGAAGATCGGCACGCGCATCGCCACCTGGCCGGAAGGTTTTATCGTCGCCGAGGTGGATGGCGAGGTGGCCGGTTTCGTCAATTCTGGCGCGGCGTTCGATGTGCAGATGTCCGACGAAGCGTTCAAGGAACTGATCGGCCACGACCCAAAAGGGCCGAACGTGGTGATCATGTCGGTGGTTGTGCACCCGGATTATCAGGGCCAAGGGTTGGCCAAGCGCTTGCTGGCCGAGTTCATCGAACGCATGCGTGGGATGGATAAAGCGACGATTCATCTGATGTGCAAGGAGCAACACATCCCGCTGTATGCCGGGTTTGGGTTTGCCTATATCAAACCGTCGGAGTCCGACCACGGCGGCATGGCGTGGCACGAGATGATCCTGACCCTTTAACCCGCTACACCGCTCTAACTTGCAGGCCTTCGCCTGCTCGCGATAGCAGAGTGTCAGTCGACATTAATTTGTTTGACACACCGCCATCGCGAGCAGGCTCACTCCTGCAAAGGACCATGGTGTGTCAGTAGAGGTTGTTGGCCCGAGTTCACGGATTCGGAATTTCACAGATTCAGAAAAACAGCCCCATGCGCCGCTCGTAACCGATCCGGCCCTTGTACGCCTCGCCGCTGTCGACGTAACCGTGTTTGGCGTACAGCGCGATGGCCGCTTCGTTGTCGGCGTCTACCGACAGCTCCAGCCCCTTGATTTCCGGCCAGGCTTCACGCGCGACGGTGGGCAGCGCTTGCAGGCATGCCTTGCCGTAACCCTTGCCTTGCGCACGGCGATCAACCTGTAACGCATGCAATGTGGCGCTGTGCTCATTGGCCCAGTCGGGCAATACCGGCGGACGTTTAAGCAGCAGGAACGCGACCGGCACCTCGTCCGCCAGCAGGGCGAAACCTTTTACACCGGGGCCGGGTTTTGACAGCAGCGTGTGCAACGCGCCGTGGATATCGCCGGAGAATTTGATCTGCTCGGCGTGGATTTCAATCGCCTCGACTTGCTGACGCTGCAGGGCATTCAAGCTGTCGTACGGTACGAGTCTGGCTGACACGGGAATTTCCTTTTTCCTACAAAGAATGAGCCTCGGATTCTATCGATATTGTCGCCGTGCACATTTTTTTGTTTGACCTGTCGATCTGCGAAAAGGGCAAACGACTATGGGTGTCTTCCCACAAAAACCACGGAGAACACCATGAACGCACACAGCGAAATCCAGTCCCTGATCAACACTTACCGCGAAGCGGTGATGACCAAGGACGTCGAAAAAGTCATGGCCCTGTACGCCGACGACATCGTCTCGTTCGATGCGATCAAGGCCCTGCAATTCAAGGGCAAAGCGGCGTACCGCGCGCACTGGGTGGAGTGCATGGAAATGTGCCCCGGCCCGCACATTTTCGAATTTCAGGAAATCGCCATCGAAAGCGCCGACAACATTGCCTTCGCCCACTGGGTCGCCAATTGCGGCGGGACCAATGAAAAAGGCGAAACCCAGAGCTGCTGGATGCGCGTTACCGCGTGTTATCGGCAGGTCGGCGGGGCGTGGAAAATCGTCCATGAGCACTGGTCGGCGCCGTTCGATCCGATGAGCGGCGCGACCCTGTTCGATGTGCAGCCCTGATCTTCAGCCATAGTTGAACTGTCCGAGTCAGGAGAATGCCATGAAGTATTTATGCCTGGTCTACAGCGACGAGCGTCTGCTGCATTCGTCGCCCGACAGCCCCGAAGACACCGAGTGCTGGGCCTACGCCGAGTCGATTCAGGGCAGCGGGCGCATGGTCGCCGCCGAAGCGCTGGAGTCGGTGCAGACCGCCACCACGGTCAGAATGCGCAACGGCAAACTGTCGATCACCGACGGGCCGTTTGCCGAAACCAAGGAGCAACTGGCCGGGTTCTACCTGATCGACGCCAAGGATCTCAACGAAGCGATCCAGGTCGCCGGCAACATTCCGGCAGCGCGGGTCGGCAGCGTTGAGGTGCGACCGGTGCGGCAGTTGAATGTCTGACGTTCGGGCGCGGGTCGAGCAGGTCTACCGCCAGGATTCGCGGCGGATTCTGGCGACGCTGATCCGCCTGCTCGGTGATTTCGACCTCGCTGAAGAAGCCTTGCATGAGGCGTTTTTCGTCGCAGTCGAGCGCTGGCAGCGCGACGGCGTGCCGGACAACCCGCGCACCTGGCTGGTCTCGACCGGGCGCTTCAAGGCGATTGATGTGTTGCGCCGGCGCGCACGGTTCAAGGCTTCGCAACCGTTGTTGCTGGCGCAACTGGAAGAACTCGAACAGGCCGACTGGAGTGGCGAGGACGTGGAAGACGATCGCCTGCGGCTGATCTTCACTTGCTGTCACCCGGCGCTGGCGGCGGATGCGCAAGTGCCGCTGACCTTGCGTGAAGTCTGCGACCTGACGACCGAAGAAATCGCCCGCGCCTTTCTTTCTGCGCCGGCAGCGATCGCCCAGCGCATCGTGCGCGCGAAAGCCAAGATCCGCGACGCGAAAATCCCTTATCAAGTGCCCAGCCTGAAGGAATTGCCCGAACGCCTCGACAGCGTGTTGCGGGTGATTTATCTGGTGTTCAACGAAGGTTATTCGGCATCGATCGGCCTTGAACTGACCCGCGAAGATCTCACGCGCGAGGCAATTCGCCTCGGGCGCCTGTTGATGGAATTACTGCCGGAGCCGGAAGTGATGGGCCTGCTGGCGCTGATGCTGCTGCACGAATCGCGACGACCGGCACGCACCACGCCGAGCGGCGAACTGGTGTTGCTGGATGATCAGGATCGCGCCTTGTGGGACGCCGGGTTGATCGCCGAAGGTTGTGCACTGGTCGAACGCGCGCTGAGTACTCGGCGGTTCGGCCCGTATTGTTTGCAGGCGGCGATTGCCGCGGTGCACGCTGAGGCTCCCAATGCGGCGCAAACTGATTGGGTGCAGATCGTCGGGCTGTATGACGTGTTGCTGCGGGCGCTGCCGTCGCCGGTGATCGAGTTGAATCGCGCGGTGGCGGTGGCCAAGCGCGATGGGCCGTTGGCCGGGTTGAGTCTGATTGAAGGGATTTTGCAGCGTGGCGAATTGCAGGATTACCACCTGGCGCATTCGGCGCGGGCGGAGTTTTGTCGGCAGTTGGGGCGGGTGGATGAGGCGCGCGAGGCCTATCAGCGCGCGTTGGCGTTGACCCGGCAGGAGCCGGAGCGGCGGTTTATTGAAGGTCGGCTTTTGGCGCTGGAAAAGCCCTCACCCTAACCCTCTCCCAGAGGGAGAGGGGACTCATTGGGGGATATTGGGGAAATTCGCCGACTTGAATGGCTGTATTGGAATCCATAATCGCTATGGTTATTCAGGTCGATGCATGAGGCAGCACACCTCGATCGGCTCCCTCTCCCTCTGGGAGAGGGCTGGGCGGGCGGCGTTCCGATGAGGGGCTTCTATCCAAAGCCAACCATTATTCCAGCATCTTTCCCAACAACCAGCTCCCCGCCGGCCCCGGCGGATACAGGCGTGACCACAGCGCATCGACAAACACTGGTTTCGGCCAGCCGCGCACGTTCAACTCCACCAGCAACTCATTGCCATAACGCTGCGCCAGCCAGCGCGGCAGCGGTGCCCAGCCAAAACCTTTCTCGGCCATTTCCAGCAACATCAAATAACTCGGCGCCGACCACACCCGGCCTTTGCCACGGCTGTCATACGGATTGACGATGGTCGCCAGGCGCAACTCGCGATGCTCCTCAAGCCGTTGCTGATCCACCTGTTCAAGCTTGGCCAGCGCATGCTCGCGATTAACGAACAAGGCGATCTCCGTGCGTTCGGCCACGGTCGAGGTCACCAGATCTGGCGGGTAATGTTCCTGCATTTCGGCGAAGGCCAGATGCGCGCGGCCGCGCTGGACCAGTTCGATCAAGTCCTCGCATTCAGCGATCAGACATTCCAGTTGCAAATCCGGATAGCGCTGCTCGAACTCCACCAGCGCCGCCTCGAATCGATACGACTGATAGGTGTCGGAAATCGCCACCGTCAGCTTCGGCTCGACGCCTTGGGACAGTTGCCGTGCGGTCATTTCCAGACGATTGCCCGCCGCCAGAATCGCCTCGGCCCGTTGCAGCAGCACATGCCCGGCCGGGGTTAGCGTCGGTTTGCGGCTGCTGCGGTCGAACAGCACAACATCCAGATCGATCTCCAAGCTGGCCACCGCGGCGCTGATGGTCGACTGACTGCGCCCCAATTTGCGCGCTGCCGCGGAAAACGAACCTTGCGTCGCCGCCTGCACGAACGCCAACAGCACTTCCTGCGAAATCATCAACTATCGCCTTGATCGATGGTTATTGGTTAGGAAGTATCGGTTCAAGGGTTGATCATGGCAACCATCTTCACTCAAGGAGTCAGGCCATGACTGCCGACAAATCCATCACTGAACGTATCTTCCAGGCCATCGGTTTCGAGCTGTTGGCGATCCTGATCTGCACGCCGTTGCTGGCGTGGCTGTTGCAAAAGCCGCTGCTCGACATGGGCGCGGTCACCGTGCTGATTGCGCTGCTGGCGCTGGGCTGGAACGTGGTGTTCAACCGGTTCTTTGATCGGGTGTTGGTGCGTCTGAATGTTGCCCATAACGCCTGGGTGCGGGTGGCGCATGCGCTGCTGTTTGAAGGCGGTTTGATCGTGATGGGTGTGCCGCTGATCGCCTGGTGGCTGTCGGTCAGCCTGTGGCAGGCGTTTTTGCTCGACATCGGCGTGCTGCTGTTTTTCCTGCCGTACACCTACGTTTATCACTGGGGTTATGACGTGCTGCGCGAGCGCTTCGTATCGCGCAACGTCTGTCAGGGTTAAACGCAAAAATCGCAGCCACTGAAGGCTGCGATTTTTTTGTTTCAAATCAGAGAAACATGCCGCCGGACGCCTCGACACGCTGGCCGTTGATCCACCGACCACCCTCGGACAACAGCAACGCCAGCGCGCCGCCAATATCGTCCGGTTGTCCGGCACGGCCCAGCGCCGTGTTGCTGGCGACGATCGCATTCAACGCCGAATTGTCGCGCACGGCACCGCCACCAAAATCAGTCTCGATGGCGCCTGGGGCAAGAATATTCACGCCGATCTGCCGTGCGCCCAGCTCTTTGGCCTGATAGCGCGTCAGCACTTCCATCGCGCCTTTCATCGCCGCATAGGCGCCGTAGCCCGGCAGGCTGAAGCGGGTCAGGCCGCTCGAAACGTTGATGATGCGCCCGCCATCGTTGATCAGCGGCAGCAACTGTTGAGTCAGGAAAAACGGCCCCTTCAGTTGCACATTCATCAACAGATCGAACTGCTCCGGGGTGGTGTCGGCGAACAAGGCATGCACGCCGATCCCGGCATTGTTGACCAGAAAATCCAAGCGCTGACGGTCGAAGGTTTGCTGCAAGGCTTGCTCAACCCGCGCGCTGAAATCGGCAAAGCTGTCGCTGCGGCCAACGTCGAGTTGCAGCATGACCGCTTTGGCGCCGAGCGCTTGCAGTTCGCCGATCAGTGCCTGCGCCTCGTCAGCGCGGCTGTGGTAGGTGCCGATGATGTCGATGCCTTGCGCGGCGAGGTGCAGCGCGGCGTTCTTGCCCAAGCCACGGCTGGCGCCGGTGATCAATGCGATTTTACGGTTCATGGGGCTTGCTCCGATTGCGTTGAGTGGGGATGTACCAAAGTTTATTTATCCGCCCCAAGCTGATAAACAGAGTGAAAGCGAAATCACTGATCGGATCAGCCGAACAATTGCGGGGCGCCAAAATGAACAAACTGGAACTGCTGCGCACCTTCGTGCGGGTCAGCGAACTGTCGAGTTTCACCCTCGCCGGCGAAAGCCTGGGCCTGCCGCGCTCGACCGTGTCCGAGCATGTGCAGGCGCTGGAAGCCCTGCTTGGCACGCGCTTGTTGCAGCGCACCACGCGCAAGGTGCAAGCGACTCAGGACGGCTTGGTCCTGTACGAGCGCAGCAAGGATCTGCTGTCGCACATGGACGAGATTGAAGGCTTGTTCCGCCAGGACGAGGCCTCGCTGACCGGGCGCATCCGTGTCGACATGCCGAACATTCTCGCCCGGCGTCTGGTCATGCCGCGCCTGCCGCAGTTCATGCATCAACACCCGAATCTACAACTGGAAATCAGCAGCACCGACCGCCGCGTCGACCTGCTCAGCGAAGGTTTCGATTGCGTGCTGCGCGTCGGCGCGCAACCGGATCAATCGGTGGTGGCGCGGCACTTGGGCGACTTTTCGATGATCAACTGCGCCAGCCCCGCGTACCTCGAGCGCTACGGCGTGCCGCAAACTCTGGAAGACCTCGCGCAGCATCGGCTGGTGCATTACGTCGGCGTGCTGGGCTCGCGTTCGGAAGGTTTCGTCTACGAAGAGGGCGGGCAGGTGCGACGCTTGCCGATGGCCGGCAGCATCACGGTCAACAGCACCGACGCCTACGAGTCGGCGTGCCTCGGTGGTTTCGGCCTGACTCAGGTACCGCGCACCGGCATGCAGCCGCATCTGGAAAACGGCGAACTGGTTACCGTGCTGCCGCAATACACCGCACCGGCGATGGCGATCTCGTTGCTGTATGCGCGGCAACGGCATTTACCGCTGCGGGTGCGGGTGTTCATGGACTGGCTGGGAGGCGTGATTCAGTCGACGCTCTGACGGGCCACCACAATCAAATGTAGGCCTTCGCCTGCTCGCGATAGCGGTGTGTCAGTCACATCTGTATCGACTGAAAGGACGCTATCGCGAGCAGGCGAAGGCCTACAGGGGGATTTGCATCGGGTCAGAAGATCTGGGTGAACAACCAATACAGACTGCCCGACAGCAGGATCGCCGCCGGCAAGGTCAGCACCCACGCCATCAACAGGTTGCGGATGGTCTTCATCTGCAACCCGCCGCCATTGGCGACCATGGTCCCGGCCACACCGGACGACAGCACATGGGTGGTCGAGACCGGCAAACCAAACATGTCCGCCGCGCCGATGGTCAGCATCGCCACGGTTTCCGCCGAGGCACCTTGCGCATAAGTCAGGTGGGTCTTGCCGATTTTCTCGCCGACGGTCACCACGATGCGTTTCCAGCCGACCATGGTGCCAAGCCCCAGCGCAATGGCCACGGCGATCTTCACCCACAGCGGAATAAAGCGTGTGGCGTTATCGATCTGCTGTTTGAACAGCTGCAATTTGCTGCTGGTGTCGGCATCGAAATTGCCGACCTTGTTCTTGTCCATCAAGCGAATGCTTTCGCTGGCCAGGTACATGTCGTTACGCACGTTGCCCATGGCTTCGGCAGGCACTTTGGCCAGCGAACCGTAGCCTCTGACTTGCTCACCGATGTGTCCGGTCAGCGCGGCGAGGGCCGGAATCAGTTGCGGCGTGGCTTCCTTGCTGCGCACGTAATCGGAAAGGACCGGTCGCGGATCGGCCGGTGCCGGCAGCGGTGAGCTTTTCACCAGCGCCTGCTGGGTGACTTGCGCCACCGCGGCGAACTGCAGCGATTGTTCTTCCGGCATGGTGCGGTTCAAGGCGTAGGCCATCGGCAAGGTGCCGACCAGAATCAGCATGATCAGGCCCATGCCTTTCTGCCCGTCGTTGGAGCCATGGGCGAATGACACGCCGGTGCAAGTGGCGATCAGCAAACCGCGAATCCACAACGGCGGCGGGGTGTTGCCTTCGGGTGCCTTGTACAGCGAGCGATTCTTGACGAAGGCGCGCAGCGCCAGCAGCAACAGCGCGGCGCAACCGAAACCCACCAGCGGCGACAGCAGCAAGGCGTAACCGATCTTGGTCGCCTGCGCCCAGTCGACACCACTGGTGCCGTCGCGGCCGTGCATCAGCGCATTGGCCACACCGACGCCGATGATCGAGCCGATCAGCGTGTGCGAAGACGACGCCGGCAAGCCCAGCCACCAGGTGCCGAGGTTCCACAGAATGGCGGCGATCAGCAAAGCGAAAATCATCGCGAACCCAGCCGACGAACCGACCTGCAGGATCAACTCCACCGGCAACAGCGCGATGATGCCGAACGCCACCGCGCCGCTGGAAAGCAGCACGCCGAGAAAGTTGAAAAAGCCCGACCAGACCACCGCCACATTCGGCGGCAGCGAGTGGGTGTAGATCACCGTCGCCACCGCGTTGGCCGTGTCGTGGAAACCGTTGACGAACTCGAAGCCCAGCGCAATCAACAACGCCACACCGAGCAGCAGAAACGGCGTCCAGGTAGTGACCACCGTGCCGAGTTCGTGCATGTCGTGCATCAGGCTGTAGGCGGTGAACAGCATGCCCATCGCCAGTACCGCGAAAAAGATCACATAGGTGAACGGGCCGGGTTTCTTGTCCAGCGCGGGCCTGCCGCTGGCGGCAGGGGCGGGGCTGGCGGTCAGGGAGGGAGTAGCCATGAGCGGACAATCCTGAGCGAGGGAAGGAATGTCGCCCATGATCGTTGCAGAATGTTACAGAGAGACTGCGGCAGATCAGTGTTTGCCTGATTAGTCTGACCATTGATCTTGAGAACGCCGAAGTCCCCTGTGGGAGCTGGCTTGCCAGCGATAGCGTCAGGTCAGTCAACATCCAGGTTGAATGTCAGTCCGCCATCGCTGGCAAGCCAGCTCCCACAGGGGAACGGTGGCATATGTGGTCAATAGTCCCCACGCTTGCGAAACGCCCAGCGCCCGGCGATCACGGTGAATGTCGCCACCAGCGCGACCAGTACCCAGAACCCGTGCGGGTCCTGCGACAACGGCACGCCGCCGACATTCATGCCGAAGAAACCGGCGATGATGTTGATCGGCAGCGCCAGTACCGTCACCACGGTCAGGGTAAACAGCGTGCGGTTGCTCTGTTCGTTGAGGTTGGCGGCGATCTCTTCCTGAAGCAATTTGATTCGCTCACCGAGGGCGGTGAGGTCGTTGATGATCAGCGCGAACTCCTCGGTAGACTTGCGCAACTCCTTCACGTCCTCCTTCTGCAACCACGGCGGCGGACGGTTGAGCAGGCGCAGCAGCGAACCCGGTTCCAGCGCCAGCAAGCGTTGCAGGCGCACCAGCACGCGGCGGTTGGCGCCGAGTTCGGCACGGTTGGTCGACAACCGCGAGGAGAGCAATTCGTCCTCGATCTGATCGACGCTCAGGCTGGTTTTGCGCACGATCTGCGTCAGCACCTCGCCCTGATCGCGCAGCAGATGCACGAGCAATTCCGACGGCGACCGAAAGCGCTCGCCGGCCTTCACCGACGAGCGCAATTTGTCCACCGAGTGCAACGGTTGCAGGCGAGCGCTGACGATCAGTTTGCTGCGCACACAAACCCACAGCGTCGATACGTCCGAGGAGACCATGCTGCTGAGGTTGAACACCACATCGTTGACCACCGCCAGCAATGCCGAGTCGACATGCTCGATGCGCGTCGAACGCGAGCCCTCATGCAGCGCTTCGAAAAATTCTTCCGGCAATTGCAGATGACTTTTCATCCAGCGCTCGCACGCTGCGTGGGCCAGGTTCAAGTGCAGCCAGAGGAATTCGCCGCTGTCGCTGTCGTCCTGCAAACAGCGCAAAGCCGTTGCTGAATCGACTTCGCGCCCGCGTTCGCCGGGCAGAAAACGAAAGCCATAGAGCAAACCGAACAGGTCTGGATCGCGATGGCTGATATCGAGGCTGTGGTTCATGGCGGCTCGCTGCGAGGAGGGCGGCTGATGCGGGTTTTACAGGTTCACCTGAGCGGCATCATCGCAATGTCACATGACCGTTATGTGACAGTAAAACGGCGTCAAATCAATGCCTTACCGGCTGTCGGAAGTTTCTCAAGAAGGGCTCTGGCACGCCGATCTCAGCTGAGTTAGGTTGCGCGCCATTGGCTTTGAGCCGAGGTTCGCCGACAGGGAGGTCCGGCCATTTTTCACGCTCGTTCCGGGCGTGCTCCACCCCTGTCGTGAGTATCTTCGATGCTGCAAAAATCCCTGAGAGCGCAAATGCTCGCCCTGTTGAGTGGCAGTCTGCTGGCGGTGCTGTTGATCGCGCTGGCCTGCTTCCATTTCCTGTCCAATGGCGTACAGAGTTACAGCCAGTTGCTCGCCGGGCCGTTGCACACCTCGCAACTGATCGACGAAGCCAACCTGCAATTCAAAGTGCAGGTGCAGGAATGGAAAAACGTCTTGCTGCGCGGCAAGCAGCCGGCGGATCTGGCCAAGTACTGGGGCCAGTTCGAAGAGCGTCAGCGCGACGTGCAGAAAATCCTCGGTGAACTGGCCAGCCAGAGCGGCATCGAGCCGAGCCTGAAATCCCGCATCGAACGCCTGCGTGACGAACACCGCCAACTCGGCGCGGCCTATCAGAAGGGCCGCGATGCGTATGTCGCTGCCGGCGGTGATCCGGCGGCGGGCGACGCAGCAGTCAAAGGTGTCGACCGTGCGACCAGCGATCAAATGAGCGAACTGGTGGCTGAACTGCGCCAGCAGGGCAGCGAGCAGTCGGCGTTGATCAGTGCCGGCGCCGATCGCACTGTGTGGATCGGCTTGCTGGTGATGCTGGCGTCGGGGCTGTTGATCGGCCTGCTGAGCCTGTGGCTGGTCAACCGCAACCTGGTCGAGCCGATCCGCAAACTCATCGACTATGTGAGCCAACTGAGTCGCGGCCAACTCGCCGCGCGCGTGACCAACGAGCGGCAGGACGAGCTGGGCAATCTCGCCACCGCGGCGAACACCTTGCGCGATTTCCTCGCCGATACCTTCACCCGTTTGCAGCGCAGTGCCAGCGATCTGGACAGCGCCAGCGGTGAGCTGAACGCCATCGCCACAACCATGGCCGGCGGCACCAACGAGCAATTCAACCGCACCGATCAAGTGGCCACGGCAATGAACGAAATGTCCGCCACCGCCCAGGAAGTCGCGCGCCACGCCGCTGATGCCGCGCGCGCTGCTGACGATGCCGATCAGTCGGCGCAACAGGGCGAGAAGGTCATGCAGACCACCATCCATTCGATCACCCAGATGCGCGGCGAAATTGCCAACACCGCCACCGTGATCCGCCGTCTTGAAGCCGATAGCGGGCGCATCGGCAAGGTATTGGAAGTGATTCGCGGCATCGCCGAACAGACCAACCTGCTCGCGCTCAACGCCGCCATCGAAGCGGCACGCGCCGGTGAGGCCGGGCGTGGATTTGCCGTAGTCGCCGACGAAGTGCGCAACCTCGCGCAGCGCACCGCCGAGTCGATCATCGAGATCAACCAGATCATCCAGAGTGTGCAGACCGGCGCGGTAGACGCTGCGCATGCCATCGACAACGGCCAGGCGCGCAGCGATGAAAGCGTCGAGCAAGTGACCCAGGCTGGCGCGATGCTCGAGCGGATCACTCATGCAGTGGAAGCGATTCGCGACATGAACCGGCAGATTGCTACCGCGGCTGAGGAGCAGACTTCGGTGGCCGAAGACATCTCGCGCAACCTCACCGAGATCACCGCGATTGCCAGCACCAACCTGGATAATGTGCAGCGCACCGAGAGTGCCAGCCAGAATCTGCATGGTTTGTCGGGGCAGTTGAATGAAGTGACGGCGCGGTTGAGTGCTTGATTGGTTTGGGGCGTGGTACGTCAGTTTTTTCGGCGTGATGGCTTGGCCCTCACCCTCACCCTAGCCCTCTCCCACGGGAGAGGGGACTGACCGCGGTGTGTGTTGGACATACGCCGACCTAAGATATCGAGTCGAACTCAGGTTTGAGCGGCCCGCAAATCGGCTCCCTCTCCTGGGGGAGAGGGCTGGGGTGAGGAGGAATCGATTTCCCAGTCACCCCAAACCTCACGTCAAACCCCAGCCACAAAAAAGCCGCACGATCGTTAAATCGTGCGGCTCTTTACCAGCGCTCTATCAAGTATCTTGCTTGTTGCTCAACACCTTGCCGGTAGTTGCATCAAAGTCCACATCGAACTCTTTGCCGTCAGCGGTCTTGAGTTCAACTTCATACTCATAACCGTTGAAGTGGTTATCCAGGTCGGTGTCAGTAATGGTCGCACCCGGATGCAGTTTCAGCGCTTCGGCGTTCATCGATTCCAGCGACTTGATCTTGCCGTCTTTCACCAGTTGCGGGATCTGGTCGATGCGTACGTCGGCCTGAGCCAGGCCAGCGGTAAGGGTCAGGGCAGCGGCGGTAAACAGGGCAGTCAAAGTTTTCATCGGTTCATTCCTTGGTTGTGCGTTGAAGTGGTTGATCTGTGTAAGTGAGTTCAGATTAACCAGCGCAACTTAATTCACCCTTAAATCTCTGCCTCGCGATAAAACTGCTCTTTGGGAGCGAGCCTGCTCGCGAAGCAGGCGACTCGATAACGAATCAGAAACCGTTCTTCTTCAACACCTCATCAACACTGCCAGCCGCCGGGCGCTTATAAAATTTCAACAGTTCACTGGCGCGGTTGGTAAAGATGCCATCGACACCGGCCGCCATGACTTTCTCGTAATCCACCGGCTCATCGACGGTGTAGACGTGCACGAGCATGCCCTGATCATGGGTGTACTGATTCATCCACGGCTGCACCAGATCCGAATAACTCTGGTCACCTCCATGGGTCAGCTTGGCCGACGGACCCGTACCGATAGCGCCCTGTGCCTTGGCGAAGTCGACCCACTGCTTGAATTCAGCTTCGGACTTCGGTTCCTGTTTACCGTAGAAAACGTTCTTGTCCTTTTCACCGGAAGCGGCAAAGGTCACGTTCGATTTCGGCTCGATGCTGCCTTCGCCGACCCACAACAGCAGGATCTTCGGCACTTGCGGCATTTCCTTTTCCAGCAATTGCAGGCTGTTCTTGTCGAACGTCTGCAGGATCACCTTGCCTTTGCCCTGGCCAACGCCGAGCGCGCTTTTCGCCAGTTTCGAACCGGCCGGGCTCAGCCAGCCGCGGTCCTGGAGTTTTTCCTTGAGGTCATGTTCGATGCCGGGGAACAGCTGCGGCTCTTTGGTTTCGATGTACAGGCCCGGCTTGTGCTGCGGATTGGCGCGGGCGATGTCGATGATTTCATCGAGGGTCAGAATCTTCAGCCCGGTGTAGGACGGGCGCGCGCGATCCGGGTACTTGGTGTTGAACCAGCTACCGGCGTCGAGGGTTTTCAGTTCGGCCATGGTGAACGCGGTGGCCGGGCTGTCCTTGCGCTCCGGAAATTTGCTCGCAACGTCGGTGGTGCGCTGCAGATTGTCATCGTGCAGGGCGAACAACACACCGTCCTTGCTGCGCTGCAAATCCAGTTCCAGATAGTCGGCGCCCAAGTCGCGGGCCAGTCGATAAGCGGCGGCGGTGGATTCCGGCGCATCGAACGATGCGCCACGGTGAGCGATTACTG
Organism: Pseudomonas sp. 15C; assembly: GCF_055484735.1. Taxonomy (NCBI): domain Bacteria; kingdom Pseudomonadati; phylum Pseudomonadota; class Gammaproteobacteria; order Pseudomonadales; family Pseudomonadaceae; genus Pseudomonas; species Pseudomonas sp. 15C. Next base: position 67,821 of record NZ_JBUDGD010000011.1, read on the forward strand.
CCGGGTGCGGAATGCCGTGGGCTGCGGCAATGGCTTCAGGATCGCTGTGGCTGGCGGCCTGCGCCTGACCGAGGCCGAGCAGCAGACTCAGGACCAAAGCGCTTTTGGTAAAAGTAGCGGGCATGTTCGAGTTCCTTTCGCAGGCAATTTCAAAGAGCACTGTTTTAACAACTGAAGCGCTCGGGTGCCAGCGCAGGACCGACATAAACGTATTAAAAGCGAATTTTCCTGCACGTTTGTGGCGCCGTTTGCAGTACGCTAGCCCTCGGCAGACACCCCGGCAGAGGGTGCGCCGCTCAGTGGCCCTGCGTGTAAACCATCGATCATCATTCGCGAGGTTTACCATGCGCATCACCTCCCAACTCATCTGCCAGGCCGCCGACGACCTCAAGGGCTTCGTTGGCCTGAACCGCAAGACCGGTCAATACATCGTCAGATTCAGCGAAGACTCGTTCGGGATGGACGTCGCCGACGACGGCATTATCCCTGTCAGCGAATTCGTCTGGGCCCCCGCAACCGAACAGACCATGACCCTTAAACGCGAGTTGATCCAGTTGCTGCTGGATCAACACGTCGACGACCGAATCAACATCACCGAACCGTTGCGCGTTTACATGAGCAAGGTGGAAGTGCCGGAGATCGTCGCGGTGCGCAGTCTGGTGCGGGGCTGAAGCCTTGCGGTGAGCCGGTTGCCGCCATCGCCAGCAGGCTGGCTCCCACAGGGTTTTGTGCACGCCATGTATCCCTTGTGGTGCCAGCCTGCTGGCGATGGCGGCTTGCTGGGCGCCGCCATCCTTAATGCCCGAATGCATACTCGCGCTCAATCCGGCACACCCGAGTGCTGAACTCCGAATACCACTGCGAGCGTCCACGCGCCTGAATCGCCCGGTGCTCGGGGTGATCTCGCCACGCCAGAATTGCCGCCTCGCTCTGCCAATACGACACGGTGATGCCAATGCCGTCCGCGCCTCGAACCGATTCCATCCCGAGAAACCCTGGCTGATCACGCGCCAACTCGACCATGCGTTGCGCCGCAGCGGCATAACCATTGTCACCTTCGGTTCGGGTCGAAGTAAAAATCACCGCAAAGCAGGCAGGCATCAACGTGGCTCCAGGCAGGCTTCGATAAGTGCGCGTACCAGCGGCGGCGTTTGCCCTTTAAGCGCTGCACGTTCCGGCTGAAACAACGTCGCGACAAAGAACCGGTGACCCGTTAGCTCAACCGCACGCAAATCCCCGGCTGAATCGTGGCCGACTGCTTGAAGCTGATCGCTTAAGAGTCGCTCTGTGAACTGCGGATCCACCCCATAACGGCAGCGATAACCTTCATGAATTTCAGCCGTTTCGTACGCCTTGGCGATCAACGAGCCAGGCACGAGATGAATGCGGTCCACTGCTTCGACCAGCGAACACGTCAGTGGCGAAAGCAATGCGCGCCCGGACTCCGGCGAGGTTTCACCATGTGCCGCATCGGCCCAGCCCAGCACATTGCGTGAATATTCCAGCACGGCATGCTGAAAACCGCCGCAAGTGCCGAGGAAAGGGCGCTGTTGTTCGCGGGCGAAACGGATTGCGCGCAAGGCGCCGGCTTCGCTTTTGTAAGGACTGGCCGGCACGCACCAGAAACCGTCGAAGGCGTGCAGCGGCGTATCGGCGTGGACCTGCTCGGTGGGCAACCATTCGAATTGCACCGCGCGCTCAAGCTGTTCGGCAACCAGCCCGAGGGCGACGGGAATCGCCTGATGGGCGGTGACTTGCGGGTCGTGATCGCCGATCAGGGCGATGCGGATGGCGCTGCGTTCCATGGGATGTCCCTGCGCTTGTCGATTGATGGCGCTCACTATAGATTGGCGTCCACGCACTCAATATTGGCATTTGCCCAAGTGATCAATGCAGCTACGCACTATCGGATCGACTACCCGGATCTGGCGCTGATTCTTGCTCTGATTCGTGCCGGCTCTCTGGGCCGTGCTTCACAGTTGTTGAAGGTTGACGTATCGACCGTGTTCCGCGCGGTTCGCCGGCTTGAATCTGCGCTAGGCCAGCAACTGTTCGAAAAAAGCCGTGCCGGCTACTTGCCGACAACCCTCGCACGAACCCTGGCCGAGCAGGCCGAGCGCGCCGAACAGGCATTGGAGGCCGCACGCGTGGGCGTGGAGCAGGGCGGCGAAGTGATCAGCGGCACGGTTCGACTGACCTGTACCGATTCCGTGTTACACAGCCTGCTGCTACCGGCGTTGGCGCAGTTCATGCCCAAATACCCGGCGCTGACCCTCGAATTGAGCACGTCCAATGACTTCGCCAACCTCAGCCGGCGTGATGCCGATATCGCTTTGCGCCTGACGCGCACACCGCCCGAGCACCTGATCGGCCGGCAACTGGCGAAGGTTGTTTACCGGGTCTGCGCCAGTGAAAGTTATATGCAGAACATCGATGCGTCGGATCTCGCGGCGCTGACCTGGATCGCTCCGGACGACTTTCTGCCCGATCACCCGAGCGTTGTCTGGCGCCGCCAGCAGTTGCCTGGAGTGACGCCGGCTTATCGTTGCAACAGCATGCTTGCTGTGACGCAACTGGTGCGGGCCGGGCTCGGCGTGGCGGCGTTGCCGGACTTTCTGATGGGCGATGGCCTGCAGGCGTTGGGTGAGCCGTTGCACGGCTATGACAGCGCCTTATGGCTGCTGACCCGACCCGATTGCCGAACGTTGCGCTCGGTGGTCACGCTGTTTGATGAACTGGGGCAGGCCTTGCGCGTGGCGTAATCAGCGCCAGCCTTCATTGCGCAAGCCCGCCCTAATGGCTCGGTGGTTGAATGCCCAAGGTCTGGTCAACTCAATTCCTGTGAGCGAGCTTGCTCGCGGAAGCAGCGACGCGGTTTACCTTTCTGGCATCAGGCTCACCCCGGCGCCCGCTCATTGGCAAACATGCTCACCGCCTCCACCGCTTCACTCGCGCCATCGCGAATCTGCAGGATCACCGTGCCCGCCTGATTGGCCAGCTCGACCCCTTCCGCCGCGCGGCCGCGGGTGCCTTCCATACTCTTGATGGCCTGGCGGGTTTCGCTCTGGATCAGGCCGATCATGTTGGAAATCTCCGCGGTCGAGCCGCTGGTGCGGCCGGCCAACAGTCGCACCTCGTCGGCAACCACGGCAAAACCACGGCCCTGTTCACCGGCGCGAGCGGCTTCGATGGCGGCGTTGAGCGCGAGCAAATTGGTCTGGTCGGCAATCGCACGGATGGTGTTGACGATGGCGGTAATCTGTTCGGAGCGTTCGCCCAGTTGCGCAATCAACGTTGATGACTGGGCGATGTCTTCGGCGATCTCGCGCATTTCGCTGGCGGCTTGCTGGATCACCTGCGTGCCTTGCTCAGCGACTTTACGGGTCGCCACCGAGATGTGATAAGCCGCGCTGGCGCTTCGTGCATCCTGCTCATGCTGGACGACACGGGCGGTGACGTCGGAGGCGAACTTGACCACTTTGCACAAGCGCCCGGCGGCGTCGTAGACCGGGTTGTAGTTGGCTTCGAGCCAAACCGTTTGCCCGCGTTTATCGACGCGTTCAAACAATCCGTGAAAAAGCTCACCCTGATTCAAGCGACGCCAGAAATCCTGATACGCACCGCTGTTGACCAACTCCGAGGTGCAGAACAAACGGTGATGTTTACCTTTCAGTTCGGCGAGTGTGTAACCCATGCGCGTCAGAAAATTCTGGTTGGCGGTGAGGACATTGCCCTCAAGGTCGAACTCGATCACGGCCATCGCCCGGTCAATGGCTTGAAGCTTGGCGTTGGCTTCGCTTTCCTGTTGCACCTTGGCGGTCACGTCCATGGCGTACTTGACCACTTTCACCACGCGTCCCGACGCATCCTTGATCGGGTTGTAGCTGGCTTCGAGCCAGATCGGCTGACCCTGGCTGTTGATCCGCTCAAACGTGCCGGACTGAAACTGGCCATTCTTCAGGCGCGACCACAGTTCAGTGTATTGCGCGCTGCGGCCGAATTCCGGTGTGCAGAAACGCCGATGCGGCTGACCGATGGCTTGCTCGGCGGTGTAGCCCATGGTTTTGAGGAAGTTGTCGTTGGCGCGCATCACCACGCCCTCCAGATCAAATTCGATCACCGCCATCGAGCGATTGATCGCATCGAGCAGGCCGGATTGTTCAGTGAGGGTTCGCTGAAGGTCGTCAATAATGGATTTTTGGCGATTGAAGAACATGCTCGCAGTACTCTGGAAATTGGGAAGATCAAGGATTCAGTCCCTATTACCGCGCCGGCAGACCGAATGCGCGGTGCGGCATTCGGCGGTGACTGCTCAATGCCAGCGTTCCTTAGCTGGCAGAGTGCTACTTATACAAAAAAACTCAAACTTGTACAAGAACGTGGGTTTTTATAATTTTGTATAAGTTTTATAGGGTGGGCCGCTCGGTCAGCGATTGGCCGGATGGCGTCTTGAACTTGGTGCAATCCCTGTGGGGCGGGATATGCAGCGCGTTGACGGCAGGATGCGGGGCTTTGCCGTCATTCTTGTACAACGTACACAGCGGTTTGCACCGATACTCAAGTGCACTGGAGCCGAAACCATCTACGCAAGATTGTTCCTGAAATACGTTGCAGGATCGTGCTGGCGGCAGCCGTTCGTCGGCCGCGTTAGTCCGGTAAGGGGGTTCAGACCTGATAGCGCGCCAGAAACATCTCCAGCGCTGACTCGGCCACGGTCTGCTGAGTCTCCGCATCCAGCGCGGCGCGACCCATCGATATCTGTGGCCAGAAACCAAAGGCCTTCAGCAGTCCCTGGACCTGATGCGCAGCAAATTCCGGATCGACCGCTTTCAAACGACCATCGGCCTGCGCCGCACGAATCCATACAGTCAGTGCTTCTTCACGCTCGCCCATGCGCTCGATCATGTTCTGCGCGCGCTCGGGCGAGTGGATGGTCGCCGCGATCGCCACACGTGCCAGCGTCAGAAAGTTTTCATCGGCCATCATTTGCACTTTCGCCTGGAGCAGCGGCCACAGCTGCTCGCGCAACGGCAGATCGCGGCGGTAGGCGACTGACTGCTCGGCACTGATGCGCGCCCACAATTGATTGAGGATTTCCGCGAACAGCTCTTCCTTGCTGGGGAAGTGGTTGTACACCGTGCGCTTCGACACGCCAGCGCTTGCAGCGATCTTATCCATGCTGGTGATCTCGAACCCGTGTGCACGGAATTCGGCAATCGCCGCCTGGATAATGGCTGCACGTTTACGCTCGGTGAGGCGCTGGGGAGCTGTCATAAGGTCGCTTAAGCAAAAAAGAGGAAATTACACTTGGCAGTTTACTTGGCGGCAGCTTTGATGCAACCTAGAAACTACACCCGTCAGTGTAATGTTGCGTTAATCCTCGCCGCTTACAAAACCGACAGTTCGGCCTCTGCGTGCAGCCTGGCCATCAACCGTCCCACCGTTGGAAAGCCGTGTAATGCGCGGTGTTCCGGAGTCATTCAGTCATGGCCGATCCAGTCTCGCTCACGGATAACACTTCCACGCCTGAAGCCTCGCGCCAGGATCAAGGGCTGTTCCGCAATCACGCACCGGTACAACGCGAAGGCCTGCGCAAAATGCTGCGGATCCTGTGGAACATGATCTTCCACAAACCGCGCACTACCCGGCCCAGCGCCGCGATCCCGGTGCAAGCACTGACCCGCGAAGATCTGCTGGCCGCACCGAACCACAGCGTTTATCGCCTCGGCCACTCGACCCTGCTGCTGAAAATGCGCGACAAATTTTGGATCACCGACCCGGTCTTCGCCGAGCGCGCATCACCGGTGCAGTGGGCCGGCCCGAAACGCTTTCACCAGCCGCCGATCAGCATCGACCAGTTGCCGCCGATCGAAGCGGTGATCCTGTCCCACAACCATTACGATCACCTCGATTACGCAGCCGTGCTCAGACTGGCGGCGAAAACCAACCTGTTTCTCACGCCGCTGGGCGTTGGCGACACCCTGATCAAATGGGGCATCGAAGCCAGCAAAGTCCGCCAGTACGACTGGTGGCAGGGCGCGGAAATCGCCGGAATTCGCTTCGTCGCCACACCCTCGCAGCATTTTTCCGGGCGCGGCCTGTTCGATGGCAACAGCACGCTGTGGGCGTCCTGGGTGATGATCGACGGCGACACCCGCATCTTCTTCAGCGGCGACAGCGGTTACTTCGACGGCTTCAAACGCATCGGCGAACAGTACGGCCCGTTCGACCTGACCCTGATGGAAACCGGCGCCTACAACGTCGAATGGCCACACGTGCACATGCAGCCAGAAGAAACCCTGCAAGCGCACATCGACCTCAAGGGCCGCTGGCTCTTCCCGATCCACAACGGCACCTTCGACCTGGCCATGCACGCCTGGCACGAACCCTTCGACCGCATCCTCGCCCTGGCCTGGGAACGCAGCGTCGCCATCACCACCCCGCAGATGGGCGAAGCGTTCAACATCGCTCAACCGCAACGCGGCAGTGCGTGGTGGCTGGCGGTTGAAGGGGAGGGTGAGGTGGTGGCGCAGAATGCCTGATGGGCTGAAGTCGGTTCGCACCTGTGGCGAACCGACTTATTCAGCCATCGCATATCCCCCACGCTCCAGGCTTTCCGATGCCGCCGCTCGAACACTCGCACTACGCCCCGGCCTGAATCCCGGAAAAAACACCAACCCCAGCGCCTCAAATCGATAAGCCAGCGCCAGCCGCGCTGCGTCCGCCACCTCTTGCTGCGCCTCGAACCGTTGAATGTCTTCAACCGGCACCTGCGCCTCGCGCGATAGTTGTTCCACGCTCCAGCCCAGCATCGCTCGGGCCTGGACGCAGTGCGTCGGGGTGAACTGGAAAAGGGCAATGCGTTCGAGAATGTGGTTCATCGCAAGAGAGGCCATGGTGTGCTCCGGGCTCAAAAGTGCTGATTGAAAATGTACTGTGTTTTTGTACAGTTGTTTTCGGCCGGGATCAAACGCATTTTTAGATTTGCCCTACTTCGCCGCCTCCAACCAGACGGACGGTGCCTGACCAAGCACGCGCCGGAACATCGTCGAGAACGCCGCCGGGCTTTCATAGCCGAAGTCCAGCGCAATGCGCGTGACCGCCTCGCCCTCGGCCAGTCGCGCCAGCGCCAGCACTACGCAGGCCTGCTGCCGCCACTGACGAAAGCTGAGCCCGGTCTGCTGCCGAAACAATCTGTTAAAGGTGCGTAAGCTTATGTGTATCTGCTCGGCCCAATACTGCGGGGATTGGTGTGCGTTGGGCTTGTTCAGAAAGGTCTGACACAGACTGAGGAGCTTTCCTTCGGCTGGCATAGGGATATGTAGGGGCAGCACCTCACTGCGTGTCAGCTCATGCAACAACAAGTCGAACAGCGCGCCGTCACGTCCTTCCCGGTCGTACATCAGCGGCGCTGCCACTGCTTCCATCAACAAATGGCGCATCAACGGCGACACGCTGATCACTTGGCAGCGCTGGCCCAGATCCACCGCGCCGGGCTCGATATACACACTGCGCGTGCTGACCCCGAGCATCAACACCTCATGCGCCACCCCCGGCGGAATCCACACCGCCCGCTGCGGCGGCACCACCCAATTGCCGTCATGGGTGCGCACCTGCATCACGCCGGTCGCGCCGTACAACAACTGCGCGCGCCGATGTGTATGAAAAGGCAGTAGGTGACCGTGGGAATAATCCGTACCGAGCGCCACCACCTTGCGCGGTGTGTCATCCAGTTGGCTGATCGAAACATTGCGCATGTGCGTCTTCCGGTGGTTGGCGTGAACGCGAACATTATTGGCTGACATGCTGAGGCGGGCCAAGCGGCGAAACTCTATCGTCGAGCGCTTTCCCACCACGGACGCCTCGACATGTTCTATCTACTGTTGACCTTCTTCGGCTGCCTGACCGGCATCACCGCCGTGCTGTTCGGCTTCGGCGGCGGCTTCGTCATTGTGCCGCTGCTGTATCGCCTGCTCACCGCCAGCCACGGCGCCGACGACCCGATCAGCCAATCGGCCATGCACATCGCCGTCGCCACCTCGACCTGCGTAATGATCGTCAACGCCCTGATCGCCACCAACCAACATCGCCGCGCCGGCAATCTCATCCGCCATTATCTTTGGCCGTTGGGTGGGTTTATCGGAATGGGTGCGGTCGTAGGTGCAATAGCGGCGGTGTGGGTCAGCGGCGAAGTGATTCGCTATGCATTCATCGCCTACCTCGGCGTGACCATTATCGACTGCCTGGTCAGACGCGGATTTCTTCGCCGCACCGAAGGTGTCATCCCACGCCGACTCAGCCGTACAGAAACTTCAGCCGGCGGCGTAGGCATCGGCACCATCGCGACCTTTCTCGGTGTAGGAGGAAGCGTCATGACCGTGCCGCTGTTGCGCCGCTGCGGGCTGAGCATGTCGCAAGCGACCTCGATGGCCAATCCGCTAAGCGTGCCGGTGGCAGTGGCCGGGACATTGACGTACATGGCGCTGGCCGGATTCAGCGGGACGGATCTGGGCGCTTGGTTTGTTGGGTATGTGGATTTGCTGGCGTTTGCAGTGCTGACGGTGGGGTCGTTGTTGGGGATCAGGCTCGCGACACCGTGGATCGGGCGGATTCCGGATCGGGTGCATGCGTGGGTGTACATCGCGCTGCTGATTATCGTGATGCTGAGCATGCTGCTCTAGTAGAGCCTCGATTCCTGCGCGCATCCTTTGCATACTCCGCAGCCTCATTCATTCAAGGATCGATCCATGCTCAAGGGACTGATGCGCTTGGCACTCTGCGCTGCTGTGCTGTTCTCATTGATTTCCATCGCCCATGCCGAAGAAGGCCCGCGTGTCTTTACCGGTACGTTGGGCAAGATGCCGGTTGTGGTTGAACTCAACACCACGCAGCAGGATGAAGTAACCGGTCGCTATTTCTATGAGAAGTATCACCGTGACCTGGCACTCAGCGGCTCGCTGCAGGACAACACGCTGAGTCTCGTCGAAGGCAACAACCGTTACAGTGAAGACAAACCTCTTCCTACCCTGAAGTTAAAATCCACCGCCAACGGTTGGCAGGGCGAATGGCAAAATCCCAAGGGCAAGAAGTTGCCGGTGCAACTGAGCGAAGCCAAACTTCCTGCGGCCACCGCAGCAACGCTGCCCTTCATTGCCACGTTGCCCAAGGACGATCCCTACGAGTATTTGCGCTTGCAGGGGCTCAAGCTCAAGCCGGGAAAGAAAGAAAACTTCATGGGCTACGACCTGCAATGGTGGACAGAGCCTGAGTCGAAGATCTCGCTGTTCAGCGTCGAGTCGGGCTACCCGAAAGAAGAGCAGCAGCGCATCAACAACCACTTGCTCGGACGACTCTGGGCTGAAGTCATCGACTATCACCGCTGCATGATGGATGGCGGGGAATACGCCGAGTTCGATCAAGGTGCTGCGCCGGAGTTTCTCTCGGCCGACGTGGTCAGTCTGGACATTTCCACCGGCTACAGCTGCGGCGGCGCCCACCCGGACTTCGGCAGTTCACCGATCAATCTGAATGCGCACTCCGGTGAATTGTTGAAGCTCAAAGACGTGCTGTGGATTGGTGAGCCCGATAGCGCAGCCACCGAATACGATCAGCTGAAAGTCATGGCGCCGTGGCTGGTCAAGCAGTTCACCACGCTGTACCCCGAGGAAATGAAAAAGCCCGCCGAAGACGATGGCGACTGCGACTACACCGATGAAAGTATTTGGGGTTACTCCAACTGGCACTTCACGCCGAAGGGGATTTATCTCGGCGCTTACTTCGCCCGATACCAGCGCAACTGCGACAACCCTGATTGGCCAGTGCTGCCGTACTCGCTAGTCAACCAACACCGTGGCGAAGCCAAACTGCAACTACCCAAAGGCTAACCGTCACTCCAGGCCCGGCGCTTCACGAATGATGAAGTGATCCAGGTTCTCGATATTGGCATTGAAGACCTCGAAAGGCTTTTCGGGGTTCTTCTTGCCAGGCACCTGCTTCAACTCCGGCGTTACCCCATAGAAGAAGCAGAACAACGCCTTGTCGCTGTCCACCGCGTGCTTGATCTCTTCCAGAAACGCCTTGCGCTTGCGGTAGTTGTCGATCAGCTTCTTGTTCAGATAAACGCTGACCGGGTACGGCCTCTTCTTACTGTCCTCGGGCTTCTTGAACCAGACCTTGTCTTCGAAGTCGATACGAAAACTGGCGCTGTGGAAGTCCTCGATCTTCTTGATCCGCCCCCAGTAAATCAGCCCCTTGTTGTCCGTCAGATATTCAATCTTCTTGAAGAACGAACAGTACGGCGCCGAATGCTCACCGACCTTCAACGGCATCCGCTTGAGCAGCTCCTTGTCAGCGAAGTTCGAAACAAAACACTCCACCGGATGCGCAAACACACTGGTCTTGTCCGGCGCCGACTCACGCCCCGCTGACTTCTTGCCACTGTCCGCCGCCACCCGCACCGGATCATCCCGCAACACATCCACCGCCCCCGCAGGCGCGACAGGCTTGCGAACATACTCACGCCGCGTCAGCAACAACTCCGACGGGAAGTGCTCCTCACGCCCGTCATCCACCTCGCCATCCGCTGTCTCAACGCCAGACGCCGACGCCTTCAAATTCACATACGGACAACCCACCACATGCTGTGTCGTGGGCAGATTCTTGAAGTGCGGCGTGCGCACGTAATTCACGTTCTTGGCATTGAACGTCCCCAACTCGTTGGAAGCCTCGAACGCCAAACGACAGGCATCGTTCGGGCACTGGAAGTGTTCCTTCGCAGAGTCAAACGCCACCGTCTCATCGAAATTGAGATCGCGAACGTCATAGATCGACAACTTGTCGTCGAGGCTGAGGCAGTAGGCGAGATCGAATTTCATGGTGGGGCTCGGATCCTTGAGTGAGGGGAGGGGTATTAATAGCGGGAGGCGGCGCGGGTTGCACTGATTGTTTTCGGGGTGATGCGGAATCTGTGGGAGCCAGCCTGCTGGCGATTCTCGGCATCAACACAATGTCGATTCCAGACACCCGCCCGGCAGCAACACGTTTCAAATGTGGTGAGGGGATTTATCCCCGATGGGCAGCGAAGCTGCCCCAAGATCAGCCAATGCAGTTAGTCAGATAAACCGAAATTATTCCTCTTCAAGTCTTCCAACGTTGTCATAAAGCCAAGCAGTGAATTCCGCTCTGTCGTCCGAATGGTGGCAACGTTGGTGACAGTTAGGACATAGCGCCACGACATTCGAAGGCTGGTCTGATCCTTCTTGTGACATATGCTTAACGTGATGAACTTCCAGAAATGGTTTTCCATCCTTTTTAAATGGCGAAACTTTGCCACAACCTTCGCAAATCCCATTGGCCTGCTGCCGAACCCAGCCCCTCAATTCAGGATCACGAAAGTAAACTTTTCTGGTGGACGTCGTTTGGAGAGGTGTTTTTCTACCTTTGGGGACGTAATCAAATTGCTTCCGCTCAAATTTAGCGGCGCGTTGTTCCAGCAATATTTCGTCCGCAGCGGGCTCAGAGTCTTCAAGCGTCAGAACAGTAGAAGCATCAAGTGCCTTCCGGATGCTGCGCGCTACATTCGCACCAACATTCTGTGCAGGTTTGTAACCTTCAATACGCTGTCTACCCATTTCGACCAGCACGGTAGAAATGTTTTGCATCCGGAACTCGACAGAGCCTTTAGTCCGACCGGCTAGCGGGCCTTCACGCAGGATTCGATTTTCCTCAGTCTTGACGAATTTCTGGCCGCTCTGTTCGCGTGCAAGCATCTTGAGATAGGCATCGACTGCCGCCTGAATCTCGACCTCACTCCAATCGCTATTACTTTTATCCGTGTCCATACAATCGCCGAGGGTTGAAAACCCTCGGACGATACTGAGTGGCCATCACCTCTGTCTACGAAAAATCCTACAGAAAATAGCGACGGATCCTGCGGAAGCCTACAAACCTGTTCCTAAACCATCGAGTGCTTCGAAGACTGAAACACCTGCGAAAACCTTCGCCACCAAAGTTTTCCTACCGCAGCCCGCCGTGAGGATTGATCGTTTAAAAGGTAAGGCATATCCCGAAGCCGAATCCAGCCTCATCCTGCCAATGCAGCAAACTCAAAGACATCTCCGGCCAATCCAACAAGCTCAACAATGGCCGATTTAAATCTCCCGAATCTGCAGCGTCGCGCAAGGTCGAGCCTACCTCGTTGGTCAGCCAATCCCGCAACAACCGATTCCCCGGAACAGTAGCAGGCTTCAATGGGAAGTGACTGTAAGTGCTATAGGAGACTGAGCGGTGTGGCGTAGGCGTTAAAAGGTTACCAATCACCCATAAAAAAGCCCCGATCAGATCGGGGCTTTTTGCTTTCTCGACTCGCCGACTCAGGCTGCAATCGTCAAATCGTGCCGAGCGAGACTATTAGTCCCAGCTCAGAGCACCACCAGTTTGGTATTCGATCACCCTCGTCTCAAAGAAATTCTTCTCTTTCTTCAAGTCCATAATCTCGCTCATCCAAGGGAACGGATTCGTAGTCCCTGGATACTCTTCCTTCAAACCAATCTGCGACAAACGACGGTTAGCGATGAACTTCAGATAGTCCTCCATCATCGCCGCATTCATCCCCAGCACGCCACGAGGCATGGTATCCCGTGCGTATTCGATCTCCAGTTGCGTACCCTGCAGAATCATCTGGGTCGCTTCTTCCTTCATTTCAGCATCCCACAAATGTGGGTTTTCGATTTTGATCTGGTTGATCACGTCGATGCCGAAGTTCAGGTGCATGGATTCGTCGCGCAGGATGTATTGGAACTGCTCGGCGACGCCGGTCATTTTGTTGCGGCGGCCCATGGAGAGGATTTGGGTGAAGCCGCAGTAGAAGAAGATGCCTTCCAGAACGCAGTAGTAGGCGATCAGGTTGCGCAGCAACTCTTTGTCGGTGTCCGGGGTGCCGGTTTCGAACTTCGGATCGGAGATCGAGCGGGTGTACTTCAGCCCCCAAGCGGCTTTTTTCGCGACCGATGGGATCTCGTGGTACATGTTGAAGATTTCGCCTTCATCCATGGCCAGCGATTCGATGCAGTACTGGTACGCGTGGGTGTGGATCGCCTCTTCGAAGGCCTGGCGCAGGATGTACTGGCGGCATTCCGGGTTGGTGATCAGGCGGTACACGGCCAGGACCAGGTTGTTGGCAACCAGGGAGTCGGCGGTGGAGAAGAAGCCGAGGTTGCGCATGACGATGCGGCGCTCGTCGTCGGTCAGGCCTTCCGGATTTTTCCAGAGGGCGATGTCGGCGGTCATGTTGACTTCTTGCGGCATCCAGTGGTTTGCGCAACCGTCCAGATACTTCTGCCAGGCCCAGTCGTACTTGAATGGCACGAGCTGGTTGAGGTCGGCGCGGCAGTTGATCATGCGCTTTTCGTCGACGGCGACACGGGCGGCGGCGCCTTCGAGTTCCGCGAGGCCTTCGGCGACGTCGAGGGAGTTCAGTGCAGCCTTGGCGCGGGCCACGGCGGCCGAGTCGTCGGCGGTCACGGCGCGGGCTTCGAGGGCGGCGGCACCGCCGGCGTTGTCGAGGCGGTCCATGTTGGCTTCGGAAGCGTGGCCGGCGTTGGCGCCTTTTACCACTACTTCACTGTCTTCTTTGTCGAATTCGTCCCAGCTCAGCATGACGTGTCGTCTCCTGCGTGAGGGCTTGTGCCCGTGTGAAACCTGATGGGTTGGTTTTTCACACGGCCAAACAAGCCGCGTTGGATGTCGTTTTTTGCAGCGATGCACGCAGGCAAATAAACAGAAATTTTGACGGGTTCCGAGAGCCTCTGATGGGCGCAGCCAGTGTCGAGCACGGTTGCGGGGCTTCAGAATGGCGCATGCTCCCTGTAAGGGAATATTGCTGACCCGTATGGGGCGGCATTATAGGGAAAAAAACACGGCTGTGCTGAGGCGAATCCGCGCAGGAAGCGGTCGAGGAGGGTGGTTTTTCGGTGAGAGTGAGGGTTTACAGGGCTTTGCCGGGGGAAGATTTTTTTTCGTAAAAATCACGGCGTTGTGGATTTGTTCAAAAAACGAACAAAAAAACACGTTTTTCACTACATCTAGTGTTTTGCAAGCCTTTTTGCCGACCTCAGACACAACTGAGCCCGACCGAAGTCGGGCTGGAATCGGGCCTCAGATCTGTGCTGAGCGATCCAATTCGGTGCAGTCTGATTCAGTTCGTGCAGCCGTTGCCCATGATGCTGTAACGCAGGATGTGGCGTTGGCCTTTGGAGTCGTCGTATTCCATTTTTGCCGGCACTACTTCACAGACATTCGGGACTTCGCTCATCGATACAACTTTGGCGATATCCAGGTGCGTGGAGTAAGTGTATTCCTCGACCACCGGTTGTTGCTGTGCAACATCAGTCGGGGTCTGGTCGGCCATGGCGGTTGCGCACAGGCTACTGAGGACCAGGAACATTAAAGCTTTCATCTACTGTTTACCTTTTTTGAGGTCGAAAGGGGTCACGCAACCTTTTTGGGGTTGCGTGTGTAACTTCAGTTTTTGATCTTTACTGCGAGAGCTGGATTAACGGCCTTCGTGGGGGCTGTAACGTTGTTAATCGCGTTTGCCGTGTTGGCGAGGTGAATTTTAAGGACATGGGGCGAGGGTAAACAGAGCGGGTTTTGATAAACACTTTTGGCAGATTTGGTAACAATCGGCGGGAGTGGATTGTCTGGCGCACCGAGTTGTTTGCATCGCTTGCAGGCAAGCTCCTACAGGGATTCGCGGTGTTTGGGCGAGCTGCGTAAGCCTTTGATAAGCGATGTCTGGATGTTTTGTAGGGGCTTGTTACTACCATCGTCGAATGGTTCTATGGGGCCCACCCGGCTACAACGGGGTCATACAAAAACAACTATTACACCGAGGTAGGAAAGATGAGTGCGGCTTCTCTGTATCCCGTTCGTCCCGAGGTTCTGGCCAATACGCTGACTGACGAGGCGACCTACAAAGCCATGTACCAACAGTCGGTCGTCAACCCTGACGGCTTCTGGCGCGAGCAAGCCCAGCGTCTCGACTGGATCAAGCCTTTCACCACGGTGAAACAGACGTCGTTCGACGATCACCACGTCGACATCAAGTGGTTTGCCGACGGCACCCTCAACGTTTCCTACAACTGCCTCGACCGCCATCTGGCCGAGCGCGGCGATCAGGTCGCAATCATCTGGGAAGGCGACGATCCTTCCGAAAGCCGCAACATCACCTATCGCGAACTGCACGAGCAAGTGTGCAAACTGGCCAACGCCCTGCGTGGTCAGGACGTGCACCGCGGCGACGTGGTGACCATTTATATGCCGATGATTCCCGAAGCCGTGGTCGCCATGCTGGCCTGCACCCGGATCGGCGCGATTCACTCGGTGGTGTTCGGCGGCTTCTCGCCGGAAGCCCTGGCCGGTCGCATCATCGACTGCCGTTCGAAAGTGGTGATCACCGCTGACGAAGGTATTCGTGCCGGCAAGAAAATTTCCCTCAAGGCCAACGTCGACGACGCGCTGACCAACCCGGAAACCAGCAGCATCCAGAAAGTCATCGTCTGCAAGCGCACTGGTGGCGACATCAAGTGGAACCAGCATCGCGACATCTGGTACGAAGACCTGATGAAAGTCGCGGGCACCGTTTGCGCGCCGAAAGAAATGGGCGCCGAAGAAGCGCTGTTCATTCTTTATACCTCCGGCTCGACCGGCAAGCCGAAGGGCGTGCAGCACACCACTGGCGGTTATCTGCTGTATGCGGCGATGACCCACGAGCGCGTGTTCGACTACCGCCCGGGCGAAATCTACTGGTGCACCGCCGACGTCGGCTGGGTCACCGGCCACAGCTACATCGTCTACGGCCCGCTGGCCAATGGCGCGACCACGCTGCTGTTCGAAGGCGTGCCGAACTATCCGGACATCACCCGGGTGGCGAAGATCGTCGACAAGCACAAGGTCAATATCCTCTACACCGCGCCGACCGCGATCCGCGCGATGATGGCTTCCGGTCAGGCTGCCGTTGAGGGCGCCGATGGCAGCAGTCTGCGTCTGCTCGGTTCGGTAGGTGAGCCGATCAACCCGGAAGCGTGGGACTGGTACTACAAGAATGTCGGCAAGTCGCGTTGCCCGATCGTCGATACCTGGTGGCAGACCGAAACCGGCGGCAACATGATGAGCCCATTGCCGGGCGCGCATGCGCTGAAGCCTGGTTCGGCGGCGCGGCCGTTCTTCGGTGTGGTGCCGGCGCTGGTCGACAATCTCGGTAACATCATCGAGGGCGAGGCCGAGGGCAATCTGGTCATTCTCGATTCCTGGCCGGGTCAGGCGCGCACGCTGTACGGCGATCACGATCGCTTCGTCGATACCTACTTCAAGACGTTCCGTGGCATGTACTTCACCGGTGACGGCGCGCGTCGCGATGCCGATGGTTACTACTGGATCACCGGGCGCGTGGATGATGTGCTCAACGTTTCCGGCCACCGCATGGGCACGGCCGAGATCGAGAGCGCGATGGTTGCGCACCCGAAAGTCGCCGAGGCCGCTGTGGTCGGCGTGCCACACGACATCAAGGGGCAGGGCATTTATGTCTACGTGACCTTGAAGAATGGCGAAGAGCCGACCGAGCAACTGCGTCTGGAACTGAAGAACTGGGTGCGCAAGGAGATCGGGCCGATCGCTTCGCCGGATGTGATTCAGTGGGCGCCGGGGCTGCCGAAGACCCGCTCGGGCAAGATCATGCGCCGGATTCTGCGCAAGATTGCCACGGCGGAATATGACGGCCTGGGCGATATCTCGACCCTGGCCGATCCGGGTGTGGTGCAGCATTTGATTGATACGCACAAGACCATGAATGTTGCTTGAGTAGCAGGTTGATGTGCTGAAAAGCCCTGTTTGGTGTATGCCGGACAGGGCTTTTTTGTGTCTGCACGTTTTGTGGTCGTTGGGCGGGCCTCATCGCGAGCAGGCTCACTCCTACAGGGATCGCATTCCACCTGAAGAAGCGCGATCAACTGTAGGAGTGAGCCTGCTCGCGATAGCAATCTGTCAGACACCGGTGTAGTTCCCTGCCAGAAACCGAAACCACCCAACCAATAATTATCGACCTGCACTGTAAGACCTTTCCCTCTGTTACCCAATACAACCCAATGTGTAACCGCCCGCCCCGCAACGGGGCGAAGGGAAACGCTACGCCCCGTATTAGAGCCTCAAAACCCCCGCTGAAAAATAAGACCCAACGCTGCGCTTGCCGGATTAGAAGGGTTTGCGAATAATAGGCCCGCAATTTGCAGCATGGATCGGTTCACTGCCTTTCGCGCTTGCATGAAATTGCAAGGCTGTCAATGTGCTCAAGTCGCTTTCTCTGTGCATCTGTAATTAGTTGTCGCATTGAAGAAATATCGGCTTCGGGCCTGTCGTTAGAATGCCGATCACTCGCTCATCGTGGCTGACGTTGAAACCTTCGCCGGTTTCAACAGGAAATTTCCCACCGATGCAGCAACCGATTTCCTGATTCACCCATTCGCATATTGGGCTGTTGCTCACTCTGCCGTTTTTGCCCTTTACCGATGGAGTCCCAAGATGAAGAAACTTGTGCTGCTTGGCGCCCTGGCACTGTCCGTGCTGTCGCTGAATGCCGTCGCTGACGAAAAACCTGTGAAGATCGGCATCGAAGCGGCTTACCCTCCATTCGCCTCGAAAGCTCCGGATGGCAGCATCGTCGGTTTCGACTACGACATCGGCAACGCGCTGTGCGAAGAAATGAAGGTCAAGTGTGTGTGGGTCGAGCAAGAGTTCGACGGTCTGATCCCGGCGCTGAAAGTGCGCAAGATCGACGCGATCCTGTCGTCCATGTCGATCACTGAAGACCGCAAGAAGTCGGTCGACTTCACCAACAAGTACTACAACACCCCGGCGCGTCTGGTGATGAAGGCCGGTACCCAGGTCAGCGAAGGTCTGGCTGAGCTCAAAGGCAAGAACATCGGCGTACAGCGCGGTTCGATCCACGAGCGTTTCGCCCGCGAAGTCCTGGCCCCACTGGGTGCCGAGATCAAGCCGTACGGTTCACAGAACGAGATCTACCTCGACGTGGCTGCCGGTCGTCTCGACGGTACCGTGGCTGACGCGACCCTGCTCGATGACGGCTTCCTGAAAACCGACGCCGGCAAAGGCTTCGCGTTCGTTGGCCCGGCGTTCACCGACGTCAAATACTTCGGCGACGGCGTAGGCATCGCAGTACGCAAGGGCGATGCCCTGAAAGACAAGATCAACAGCGCCATCGCGGCCATCCGCGAGAACGGCAAATACAAGCAAATCCAGGACAAGTACTTCGCCTTCGATATCTACGGCAAGTAAGACGTCTCTGCGACAAGTCCGAAATGGCGCAAGCAACAGAATCTCTGCGGTTTGCGCCATTTTTTCATCCCAACTTTCGAGGACCTGAATCATGTTGAAAGGCTACGGGGCTGTCATCCTCGATGGCGCATGGCTGACGCTTCAGCTCGCCTTGTCGTCCATGGCTCTGGCCATCGTTCTCGGGCTGATCGGTGTCGCGCTGCGCCTGTCGCCGGTGCGCTGGCTGGCCTGGCTGGGCGATCTGTATTCCACGGTGATCCGCGGGATTCCCGACCTGGTGCTGATCCTGCTGATCTTCTACGGCGGTCAGGACTTGCTCAACCGCGTCGCGCCGATGCTCGGCTATGACGACTACATCGACCTGAACCCGCTGGCCGCCGGTATCGGCACCCTCGGTTTCATCTTCGGTGCGTACCTGTCGGAAACTTTCCGCGGTGCGTTCATGGCAATCCCCAAAGGCCAGGCCGAAGCCGGCATGGCGTACGGCATGAGCAGTTTTCAGGTGTTCTTCCGGGTGATGGTGCCGCAGATGATTCGTCTGGCGATTCCCGGCTTCACCAACAACTGGCTGGTATTGACCAAGGCCACCGCGCTGATTTCCGTGGTCGGTCTGCAAGACATGATGTTCAAGGCCAAGCAGGCGGCGGATGCCACGCGTGAGCCTTTCACCTTCTTCCTCGCAGTGGCGGCGATGTACCTGGTGATCACCAGTGTTTCGTTGCTGATCCTGCGTCAACTTGAGAAGCGCTACTCGGTAGGCGTAAGGGCGGCTGATCTATGATCTTCGACTACAACGTCATTTGGGAGGCGCTGCCGCTGTACTTCGGCGGCCTGCTGACCACCCTCAAACTGCTCGCGCTGTCGCTGTTTTTCGGCTTGCTGGCCGCACTGCCGCTGGGGCTGATGCGCGTCTCGAAGAACCCGGTCGTCAACGGCGCCGCGTGGCTGTACACCTACGTGATTCGTGGCACGCCGATGCTGGTGCAGCTGTTCCTGATCTATTACGGTCTGGCGCAGTTCGAAGCAGTACGCGAAAGCTTCCTGTGGCCTTGGCTGTCCAGTGCAACGTTCTGTGCGTGCCTGGCGTTTGCGGTCAACACCAGCGCCTACACCGCCGAGATCATCGCCGGCAGCCTCAAGGCCACGCCAAACGGTGAGATCGAAGCGGCCAAGGCCATGGGCATGTCGCGCTTCAAACTGTACAAGCGCATCCTGCTGCCCTCGGCCCTGCGCCGGGCACTGCCGCAGTACAGCAACGAAGTGATCATGATGCTGCAGACCACCAGTCTGGCGTCGATCGTGACCCTGATCGACATCACTGGCGCGGCACGTACCGTCAATGCGCAGTTCTACCTGCCGTTCGAGGCGTACATCACCGCTGGCGTGTTCTACCTGTGCCTGACCTTCATTCTGGTCAAGCTGTTCAAGCTGGCCGAGCGTCGCTGGTTGAGCTACCTCGCGCCGCGGAAGCACTGATATGGAACGCATCGACCACGTGTTGCCGTGGAGCCACCTGGGCAGCGAGCGCAAGGTTTCGGTGTTCCGCTTTGGCCACGGCGAGCGCAAGGCCTACATTCAGGCCAGCCTGCACGCCGACGAACTGCCGGGCATGCGCACCGCCTGGGAGCTGAAGAAGCGCCTCGGCGAACTCGAAGCCCAAGGCGTGCTCAACGGCGTGATCGAGCTGGTGCCGGTCGCCAATCCGTTGGGACTCGGGCAGTTGCTGCAAGGCAATCACCAGGGCCGTTTCGAGGCTGGCAGCGGCAAGAATTTCAACCGTGATTTCGTTGAGCTGAGCGCCCCGGTTGCCGCCGCGCTGGCCGACAAGCTCGGTGACGATCCACACGCCAATGTGCGGCTGATCCGTCAGGCAATGGCCGATCATTTGGCCGCGCTGCCAACCGCGAGCAGCCAATTGCAAGGCATGCAGCGCGTATTGCTCAGCCATGCCTGCAGCGCTGATGTGGTACTCGATCTGCATTGCGACGCCGAAGCCGCGCTGCACATGTATGCGCTGCCGCAACACTGGCCGCAGTGGCGCTCGCTCGCCGCGCACCTGAACGTGAAGGTCGGCTTGCTCGCGGAAGACTCCGGTGGCAGCTCGTTCGACGAAGCCTGTTCGCTGCCGTGGCTGCGCCTGTCGCGGCAGTTTCCCGATGCGCAGATTCCGCTGGCGTGCCTGGCCACGACCATCGAACTGGGCGGTCAGGCCGACACCGGTCGCGCGGATGCCGAGGCCTACGCAGAAGGCATTCTCGCCTTCCTCGCCGAGCAGGGCCTGATCACCGGCGAGTGGCCAAATCCGGCGCACGAGCCATGTGAAGGCATGCCGTTCGAAGGCACCGAATTGTTGTTCGCGCCGCACCCCGGTGTGGTGAGTTTTTCCCGCAAGCCCGGCGAATGGGTCGAGGCGGGCGAGGAGATTTTTGAAGTGATCGACCCTGTGGCCGATCGGGTCAGCACGGTATGTGCTGGTACCTCCGGGGTGCTGTTTGCCATTGAACGGCTGCGTTATGCCCAACCCGGTTTCTGGCTGGCCAAGGTGGCGGGGCGCGAAGCGCTGCGTCACGGGCGCTTGCTCAACGACTGACTGACTGTTTTTGTGAGAACCGACCGCATGTACAAACTTGAAGTCCAAGACCTGCATAAACGCTATGGCAGTCACGAAGTGCTCAAGGGCGTGTCCCTGAAAGCGGCCGCCGGCGATGTGATCAGCATCATCGGCTCCAGTGGCTCCGGCAAAAGTACTTTTCTGCGTTGCATCAACCTGCTCGAGCAGCCGCACGCGGGCAAGATCCTGCTCAACAACGAAGAGCTGAAACTGGTCGCCAACAAGGACGGTGCGCTGAAGGCCGCTGATCCGAAGCAGCTGCAACGCATGCGTTCGCGCCTGTCGATGGTGTTCCAGCATTTCAACCTGTGGTCGCACATGACCGCGATTGAAAACATCATGGAAGCGCCGGTGCACGTGCTTGGCGTGCCCAAGTACGAAGCTCGCGAGAAAGCCGAGTACTACCTGAACAAGGTTGGCGTTGCCCATCGTAAGGATGCGTTCCCTGGGCACATGTCCGGTGGTGAGCAGCAGCGCGTGGCGATAGCCCGTGCGCTGGCGATGGAACCGGAAGTGATGCTGTTCGACGAGCCGACCTCGGCCCTCGACCCGGAACTGGTCGGCGACGTGCTGAAAGTCATGCAGGCATTGGCGCAGGAAGGCCGGACCATGGTCGTGGTCACTCACGAAATGGGTTTTGCCCGCGAAGTGTCGAACCAGTTGGTGTTCCTGCACAAAGGCGTCGTCGAAGAAAGCGGCAATCCGCGCGAAGTGCTGGTCAATCCGCAATCGGAGCGTTTGCAGCAGTTCCTGTCCGGTAGCCTGAAATAAAACAGGGCTGCCGTTGTGCACTTCAATAGTGCATGCTTCGCAGCCCTCGGGGACAGACGAAGTCCCCTGTAGGAGTGAGCCTGCTCGCGATAGCGGTGTAACAGTCAACATCATGGTTGTCTGAAAGACCGCTATCGCGAGCAGGCTCACTCCTACAATGGATCTGCATTGTTTGCGATGTGTGTTCATTTACGGGCTAGCATTGGCCCATGCCTTCATCACCGTTGTTCGTTTCGGATTGCCCGCCCATGACTGCCCATCGAATTGGTTTCCTGATTTGGCCCAGCACTAAAGCGTTGACGCTGGCGCTGGCGGAGGAAGCCTTGCGTGTCGCTCAGCGTGTGCACCCCGACGTGGTTTACGAATTGTCGTTCCTGCAGGCCGAACCGCCGGCCGAAGGTGCCTGGCAACTGCCCGGTGAAGCGTGGGCCGGCAAGCTCGAAAACTTCCAGAAACTGTTCCTGCTCGCTGACGAGCCGCCGACCACACTGGCGCCGGCGCTGAGCAGTGCGCTCAAACAATTGGTGCGTGCCGGTTGCGTGATCGGTGGTCTGTCGGCCGGTGTCTACCCGTTGGCCCAGCTCGGTTTGCTCGATGGCTATCGCGCCGCTGTGCACTGGCGCTGGCAGGACGATTTTGCCGAACGCTTCCCGAAAGTCATTGCTACCAGTCACTTGTTCGATTGGGACCGCGATCGCCTGACCGCCTGCGGTGGCATGTCGGTACTCGACCTGCTGCTGGCGGTACTGGCGCGTGATCACGGCGCCGAACTGGCCGGTGCGGTGTCCGAAGAACTGGTGGTCGAGCGCATTCGCGAAGGGGGCGAGCGTCAGCGTATTCCGTTGCAGAACCGTCTCGGCTCCAGTCATCCAAAGCTCACCCAGGCGGTGTTGCTGATGGAAGCCAACATCGAAGAGCCGCTGACCACCGACGAAATCGCCCAGCACGTGTGCGTGTCGCGGCGCCAGTTGGAGCGGATCTTCAAGCAGTACCTCAACCGTGTGCCGAGCCAGTACTACCTGGAACTGCGCCTGAACAAGGCCCGGCAAATGTTGATGCAGACCAGCAAGTCGATCATCCAGATCGGCCTCTCGTGTGGCTTCTCCTCGGGGCCGCATTTCTCCAGCGCCTACCGCAACTTCTTCGGTGCCACGCCGCGCGAAGATCGCAACCAGCGGCGCAGCAGCAGCCCGTTCGAATTGTCGTCAGTACCGCCCGAACGAGGCTGACGGCGATTCAGCTATTGCCGGTTTATGTGAGCTCCTCTCCATCGGAAAAGTCCGAATCCACGAAGTCGTCAAGTTCGTGCATGCTCGGCATCCGCGCCTCGATATGGTGTTCGCCCAGGACCCTGTTGTAGCTGTCCAGGCGCAGCTGACTTTCCAAAACCAATGGATTTCCATTGAAGTTGTACTCGGTCAGCCTGATGTCGGGTCGCGACGGAAATTCTGCGGGCAGTCGTTTGATTCTGTTATTGGACAGATCCGCTGTTCGCAAACGGGGGAGTCTGAACAAACCAGCGGGCGCCCTGGTCAGGCCGGTGTTACTCACGTCAAGCATGTGCAGGTCGGGAAAGTGATCCAGTTCGGGGACTCTCCAAAGTCGGCTGTTGTTGCTTAAATCCAGGGTGTCGAGGTTCATCAAGCTGGCGAAAGCGTCTACGGTTTGCGGCGTAATCATGATCTGGCAGCCCGACAGGCTGAGGCTGCTCAATGTCTCGAGACGAAAGACGGCCGGCGGAACGCGATGTAACGGGTAATCGCGGATATCCAGCACCCTGAGCTGGGGAAACAGCTCCAGCAAGGCGTCGACTGGTGGGGGCGTACTTGCGGTGGTGGTCAGCTGCAACTGTCTGATGTAGTCGAAGCGCCCCGTCATTTGCGGCAGCTCGCCCGTGAAGGAAAGATCGCAGTCGAATTCGGTGTCCAGGCCATAGACCGGGTAGCGCCGCAGGCGTTTCTCCAGGTTGTCCTTGAAGCGCCGACGCTGCGTGATTTGCCCGCGGGGTGGGTCGCTTTCCGGTACACCGTGGATAACCGGATCTTCAGGTGCCGCATTCACCCAGGTTTCAAGCGTGTTGAGCAGCGAGCTGAGTTCAGTTTGCCGACGCAGCAGCTCGGTGCGTCCGTTCGCCAATGTTCCGGGCAGACGGTAGATCAGGTCATTGGCATCGAAGCTGCTCAGTCGGGGATACAGCGTTTGGGCCAGGTCAATGTCGCCCTGTTCGGGCCAGACGCCAAAGTTGTCATCTTTCATCAGATAACAGGCCTTGATCTGTTCGCGTGAGGTAGCCGACAGTGGGTTGGGGCCCAGATCCACACCACGGTTGGCATAAGCCGCCAGGGAGTCGGGCAATTCGATGATGTTGTTGTCACTCAGCAACGCCGTTTGCAGGTGCGCAAGTTGCTCCAGCCCGGCGGGAACACTGTCTATTCCGGTACGGATCAGGTCGATGAACGTCAGATTCGACAGCGTCGAGACATCGGGCACCTGGCCCAGTGGATTATTAAAAAGATCCAGCGACGTCAGGCGGCTTAGCGTCGACAAAGTGGATTGTCCGGCAGCATCGAGCGTGATGTTGCAACGGCTCAGCATCAGTGTCTCGAGCGATGGCATGTGTTCCAGGGCTTGCGGGATCCGGCCCAGTGCGAAACCCGGTAACTCCAGCCCCTCCAATCCAGTGAAGCAGTCGAGAAAACCGTCGGGAACAGTCGATTGTGGATGGCCCTGAATCTCCAGGTGCCGTATCTGGCTGAAGTCGGCGGCAAGCTTCGGCAACTCGCCAGCGAATGCGATTCTGGCTTTGAAGGTTTCGACGCGCAGATCCGGCATATCGATGCGACTGGCGCGCCATAACTCTTCAAGCTTGCCACTGAACTGGTGTCTGGCCTCATGCTGTGCTGCGCGTTGCTCGGCAGTCCAGAGCTGACCTGTTGTCGGGTCATGACTCGGTACGCCTTCTTGCCAGGTATTCAGGTCACCGAGCAGCCGGGTCATTTCCGCTTCCCAATTCATCAGTTGCACGGTGCCTGCCTGCAATGTGCCAGGGAGCCGATAGATCATGTCGCTGGCCATGGAATCGTTCAGGTGCGGGAAGACTCTGCGGGCCATCGCTATCTCATCGGTGGCGGGCGTTATTCCGAAGTTGCGATTGTGTTCGGCGTAGTAAGTCTTGATCTGCTCACGAGCCGCCAGCGACAGCGGGTTACCAGCCAGACGCAGACCCTCTGCACGATTGGGACTGAGGCTGAAGAAAGCCTCCGGTAACTGGGTGATGGCGTTGTTGTTGAGGTTCACCGTCTGCAGAGCCGGGTGCCCGACAATGCCCTTGGGCAGGGACGTCAGGCCACTATTGGTCAGAGAGAGGTCGTGCAATGTCGGCAACGTCTGCAGATCGGGTGCCTCGGTCAATGGATTGTTGCTCAGGTCCAGACGCGTTAGTGAGCGCAGCGACTTGAGCACATCACTGCCCGCAGACGTGTGGGTAACGGCGCAGCTGTCCAGGCGAAGCTTTGTCAGGTTGCGCAGGCTACCGATGAAGGCGGGTATTTCGTTCAGCGCAAAATTTTTCATCTGCAGCGACTCGAGTTCGGGAAACAACGCTACGAACGTCCCGATGCCATCAATCGCTGTACTGCCGGTCAACTTCAGGCTCGAGACATGGCTGAAGTCGGCGCTCAGGCGAGGCAACTGGCCAACGAACTGCAAGTCTGTCGCAAAGGACAGGCTGCGCTGGCCGGTCTCGCTGGAGGTCTGGCGCCAGAACGTTTCCAGGTTTTGCTTGAACGCGGTGCGCGCCGAGTGCTGTTGCGCGCGCTCATTTTCGGATAGCACCCGCCCTGTGGCCGGATGGGTGGATGGGGTTTCCAGTACCCAGTGATCGAGATCGCTCTGCAGTTGCGCAAGCTCGGCTTGCCAGCGCAACAGTTGCGCGCGGCTGTCGGTCAGGTTGCCGGGCAGGTCGTAGACCCTGTCGCTGGCTTCTTGCTGATCCAGCTGCGGGAACAGTTCCTGCGCCAGGCTGACGTCCTGGTCAGCAGCCCGAACGTCAAAGTCTTGCTGATGGGTGCGGTAGTAGGTTTTGATTTTTTCCCGTGTGGCGGCCGATAGCGGGTTGTCGGAAAAGTACAGGCCGTCACTGCGTTCCGCAGGCAGGTCGAATACCGCGTCGGGTATGTCCGTGATGCGGTTGCCGGTCAGCACCGCCGTTCGCAATTGAGGATGGCTGGCCAGCCCTTGCGGAGCGACGGTGAGGCCACTGTTGGACAGGTCGATGAATGTGAGCTCGGGGAGCAGATTCAGGTCGGGGAAAGTCCCCAGCGGATTGCCACTCAGGTTCAACGACTGCAGCGTGTTCATCGAAACCAGTGCGGCCTGATTTTCCGGCGTCATTACCACGCCACAGCTTTTCAGTTTCAGGTCGGTCAGCCGCGGCAGAGTGGTCCCGGACAGGGGGCCGAATCCCAGATCGAAGCCATTGAGGCTCAACGAGAGCAGATTCGGGAAGGATTCCACGAAGGGCAAACTGGCCGAAATATTGGCATTGCCGGTCAGTTTGAGTCGCGAAACATGCTCGAAATTGGCGCTGAGCACAGGCATGTCGCCGCTGAACGCAGCCGTTGCTTCACATTCTGCACTGCGGTCGAACGCGTCCCGGGTACGCCAGAAGCGCTCGAGTTGTTGCGCGAAGGCTCGTCGGGCATTGAGTTCACGCGTCTGTTCAGCCTGGCTCAGGCGTTCGGCGGTCTCGGGGTGAAAGGTGGCCGCCTGGTTGATCCATTGATTGAGCTCCAGGTTCAGTTGACTGATCTCGGTTTCCCAGCGCGTCAGCTGTGCCCGACCCTCTGCCAGTGTGCCGGGCAAGCGGTACAGCATGTCAGTGGCTTGCGCCTCGTCGAGGCTCGGAAACAACGTGGTGGTGCGCTGCAGGTCTGCCCGCTCCGGGCGGATGCCGAAGTGCTTGCCGGTGAGGCCGTGGAAGCGTTTCACCCGCTCGCGTACGGCAGGGGACAACGGGTTGTCGGCGAAGGTGAAGCCATCACACAGGGAGGGGGGCAGCTTGAAGAAAGCTTCGGGCACGGCCGTGATTCGATTGCCGTTGAACTGGCCGGAAATCAGCCGTGGATGATTCAGCAGATCGTTCGGCAGGCTGTGGATGCCAGTGTTGGACAGGTTGACGTAACGCAGCGAAGGCATCGTGTGCAGATCGGGCGGTAAACCCAGAGCGTTGCCCTCAAGATCAAGTAGTGTGAGCTGCGGCATGGAAGCGAGTACCGATTGCGTGGTGATCGACAGGCTGAGGCCGCAGTTGCGCATTCTCAGTTCGCGCAGCGACGGCATTGAGCCGAGCGCCTGGGGCAGGGTCGGCAACTCAAGGTTTCGCGCGTCGAGCTGTTGCAGTCCTGGAAAGTGTTGCAGCAATGCATCCAGAGAACCCGGGGTGACACTGCCGTCAAGGGATAGCGCGGTGATATGGCTGAGGTCCGCCGACAGCGTTGGCAAGTCGCCGATGATCGGGTGCGCAAGCCGCAGGGCATAACCTGATTCCATGCCGTACTGATTGATCTCGGTCGGGTATTCGCGGCGCCAGCCCTTGAGCAATTCTTCCCTGAGCAGGCGCCGGTTCTGAATCTCTGCGCGCTTTTGCAGCGATGTCAGCGCAATACCGGTATCGGGATGTCTGGCGGGCGGATCGTTGGCCCAGACGTGCAGATCGTTTTGCAATTGCAGGTACTCGTTTTGCAATCGCTGAATCTCCCCGCGCGGCCCGGACGCACTGACGCGCATCTCTTGCGCCAGTGCGTCGATTTGCTGATCGGTCATCCGCGGGTAAAGCGCGCGGATATCCTGCTCGTCGGAGTGCGAAACATTGTTCAGGCTTTCAGTGCGATCAAGCCGAGTAAAACCGTCGCTGCCCAGCAGCCGTAACGTGTCGGTTATCGGTGGCTGAATGGGCGTTTCATGCAGCACGACGCGCAGCTCCTGGCGCTCCAGCCTGTGTTGGCGAATGGCGGCCTTCAGGTTCTGGCCCTGGCCAATCCCGATGTTGAGGCTGGCGCGCTCACTGTCGGGCAGCGCGTACAGCACGCTGGAATAGAAATCGCTGAGCGAGTGCAGTTGCTGGCCACGGTCATCGAAGGCTTGATAGCGCTGGCCATCGCTGCGCACCAGGACCTTTTTTTCCGAGGCGTCTTCGCGACCAATGCTGTCGACGACCGGCCCTTCGTAGCGACCGTCGCGGATTTCAATCCGCACATCGCCGCTCCAGCCCGGCAGCAATTTGAGGCTGTGCAGCGCCAGCGAGTCCGAATCGGGATTATTCACTGAGCCAAGCTCAAGCCCTTCATAGGCACGGGACACGCGCAGTTCCTGACTGGCCAGTTGCATCAGTTCCTGCTGACGCGCTGGCAGTTGCCCCTCGTTGATTTGCAGCAGTTCGTTGCCGGTGGCGGTTTCGAGCAATTCACGAGTGACACTCGCCGGCAGGTCGGGATTGTGAGCCTTGAGCTGTTGCGCCAGCGGATCGTCGATGTGTTGCAACGCTTGGTAGCGCGATTCGAACAGCGCACCTCGGTGGGTCTTCGCTAGGCCGACCAGTTGCTTGCGCAGGGTCTGGGTGCGAATGTCCAGGGGTGGCTTGGCGGTGAAGGGTTCGCCGAGCAACGCCTTGATGTGCGTTTCGTCGAGAAGCGAAAGCAAAGTCTTGAGCAGGTCGCCGCCGATCAACTGATGCTGACGCAGTTCGGTCAGGGGCAGGCTTGCGTCTGCGCTGGACTGCCAGAGCAGCTCACCGTTGCGATCGATCAGGCGCAGGCGCTGGTTGCTCGGCCAGCGACCCCGCTCGCTGAGCAATTGCAATTGCGTAACCTGATCGGCGCGCAAAAAATCTTCAGCGACATCGCTGTCCAGCTGATCGATAAAGCGCTGCAACTGCTGATCGATCTTGAAGCGCTGGATGCTGTCGGCCAGGAGCGGTGGGGTTTTTTCCTGATTGACGTGCATCTTGCGCAACGCCTCTTCGCTGCTGCCGCTGACCTGAAGAATGGTTTCGCGCTCGGCCGGGGTAAAGGCTTCTACCGCAGGACCGATGCGCCGCAATGCGGTTTCGCCGTCCCATTCCATGGGTTGTTCGAGTTCGGTGTGCCAGGCGCCGTCGCCGTTGTGCCGCAGCACAGGCTGGTAAGCGTCGGGGCGGGTCGGGTGTTCGATACGGTATTGCCCGGGCACCTCATGTTCTTTGACTGAGAAGTGCGCCTCTTCGAGGGGTAACAGCTGCTTGCCCTGATGCGTATGCAGGCCCCGTTGATTCGGCTGCGAATCCGCTGGTGGCGGTGTCGGATGTTTGTAGCGCTCGAGATCCGGCTCCCAGTAGCGGGTTGTGCCATTGGCCAGTTTCACCGGTTTGAAGCGATCAATGAACGCCACCACTTCCTTGGGCAAGACCTTGCGAAACTCGGCCGATGCAATCGCGCCGCCCACGGCAAACATGCCCAGCTGGATCATCGATTCAACGGTGCCCATCAAATGCTCGAAAGCTTCGGTGGTGCGGCCCTGGCCCCATTCGACGATGCCCTCGAAGGCTTCGTCGAGCATCTGATAAGCCATGTACGCCATCATCGCTTCGCCCAGCACCGGCACGAACGGTGCGACGATCAGCGCGGCGGTCTGGGCGATCGTGGAAATGATCTCGGCCACCGAGTCCCAGAACGCCCAGCG
Source organism: Pseudomonas sp. 15C (assembly GCF_055484735.1). Taxonomy (NCBI): domain Bacteria; kingdom Pseudomonadati; phylum Pseudomonadota; class Gammaproteobacteria; order Pseudomonadales; family Pseudomonadaceae; genus Pseudomonas; species Pseudomonas sp. 15C. The sequence continues at coordinate 97,267 of NZ_JBUDGD010000011.1, forward strand.
TACTTTTTGATCGACGACTGCGGTGGGCACGGCGATGGATCGGGCGTCGTTGAAGACCTTGTTCAGTTTCGCCTGATGCAGGTGCTGCCAGATGTCGTCATGGAAGGGCACCAGCGCCGTCTGCAGATCGGGCCGTTCCACCGGTGATTCGCGCCACGCGGGCAGGGAACTGCCGGGTTCATGCGGATGCCACTTGATTTCGCTGAGGCGGCTATCAAGGGTGCTGAAGAAGAACCCGCGGTGCTCGTGATTGACGAAACGGCTGAAGAAGCGCTGGTAATCCTTCGAGCGCAGCTGGCGCGTCAGTTCGACGATCATTTCCAGCGGCGAGGTGTACTCCTTGAACGGATGTTCCGGGTCATCCGGCACATACGCCACGACTCGCGCATTGTTTCGCGACAGGTACAGGTCCGGGGCGAACACGACGATGCCGGTCAGCGGCAAGCAAAGCATGCTCATGTCATGACAGAGCAATGGTGCGCCGTTTACATAGAGGCCTTTCATGCCATCGAGGAAGGCCTCGATCAGGCGCACGGCACTCTCCGACACATCGCGGTTCATTCGCGCCCATTGCAGGGCCGCTTTCATAGCGGTTTTCTGGCTGGCGTCGAGTTTGTTGCGCAGCACCGTGGCGACCATCGGATCGGAATAACCGAGGTTTTCTTCCAGGCTGGCTTTGTATTTCGCGCCGATGTCCAGCCGCCGGCACAGCTGGGTGAAGGCAGGAATGCTCAGTCGGGCTTTGATCGTGGGCAGGGTTTCGAATTGCCCGGTTGGCGTAGGAGCGGTGGTGAATGTCGATTGCGCCTCGAAGGCGTTGTCGTAGGTTTCCCGATCTTCGAAGTTATGCAGCGCCGCCTCCAGCAGGGAAACGCTCCAGACGCGTGCGCCGGTCTTGATCGGGAACAGCGGGGTGGTCGCCGGGATGTACAGGCGCACGAAGGTGTTTCTGACATCCAGGTCCAGATCGAAACAGCTTTTCAGTTCGGCCTTGAGCAAGGGCTCGGCGAAGGCTGCGGCGTCCTGCAGATGTTCCAGGCTTTTATCGACCTGACTCTGCGCATCGATATGTGCGCCAGCGAGTTGTTTCATTTGCGTGTGCTGTTCGGCGGATGCCGACTTTAGCGCTTCGGGCTGCAGCGGGACGCTGTTCTTCAACGCTTGGCGCCGGGTGGCTGAGGTGTTGCCCAGCCACTGCGGGATCGCCTCTTTGAGCGGTTGATAATGTTCATCCGCATGTTGCGCGTTGTTTGTGTCAGCAGCGGTTACGGATGGGTGTGCTTGAGACAAATGCATGGCCATTCCTTGGCGTCGGTAAGGACCTCCAGCAAACCAGCAGGCCGCGCCCTTCGTGCGGTACATATTTATATCTCTGGCGCGGGGCTGACTTGCTATTCTGCGCGGCCTGCCGCAAATCGGCCGCGCCCGGTAAACTGCGCCTTTGCGACGCTATATGTCGCATTGCCGTAAACCCGGGAAAATCCGGGGTTTGCGCTATAAGAAGTTGTCGCTTGGCGGCAAGGCCGGGCACAAAACTGTCCTTACAATCCCCTCAATCGCTCGCCAGTTTCCGGCGAGTGTTCCTTTTCAGGAGACTCCGATGTCCGTTGAGCACGCTGCGGTACAACGCGCCGATTTCGACCAGGTAATGGTTCCCAACTACGCGCCTGCCGCTTTCATTCCGGTGCGTGGCGCCGGTTCCCGGGTCTGGGATCAGGCCGGCCGCGAGCTGATCGACTTCGCCGGCGGGATTGCCGTCAACGTATTGGGCCACGCGCACCCGGCGCTGGTCGGTGCCTTGACCGAGCAGGCCAACAAGCTGTGGCATGTGTCCAACGTGTTCACCAACGAGCCGGCGCTGCGCCTGGCGCACAAGCTGATCGACGCCACGTTCGCCGAGCGTGCGTTCTTCTGCAACTCCGGCGCCGAAGCCAACGAGGCCGCATTCAAGCTGGCCCGTCGCGTCGCGTTCGACCGTTTCGGCAGCGAGAAGTACGAAATCATCGCCGCGCTGAACAGCTTCCACGGCCGTACCCTGTTCACCGTCAACGTCGGTGGCCAGTCGAAGTACTCCGACGGTTTCGGCCCGAAAATCACCGGCATCACCCATGTGCCTTACAACGACCTCGCGGCGCTGAAAGCCGCAGTTTCCGACAAGACCTGCGCGGTCGTGCTCGAACCGATCCAGGGCGAGGGCGGCGTGCTGCCGGCAGAGCTTGAGTACCTGCAAGGCGCCCGTGAACTGTGCGACGCGCACAATTCGCTGCTGGTGTTCGACGAAGTGCAGACCGGCATGGGCCGCAGCGGCAAGCTGTTTGCCTACCAGCATTACGGCGTGACCCCGGACATCCTCACCAGCGCCAAGAGCCTGGGCGGCGGTTTCCCGATCGCGGCGATGCTGACCACCGAAGCGCTGGCCAAGCATCTGGTCGTCGGTACTCACGGCACCACTTACGGCGGCAACCCGCTGGCCTGCGCGGTGGCGGAAGCGGTGATCGACGTGATCAACACACCTGAGGTGCTGAGCGGCGTGAATGCCAAGCACGACAAGTTCAAGGCGCGCCTTGAGCAGATCGGTGAGAAATACGGCTTGTTCACCCAGGTGCGTGGCCTCGGTCTGCTGATCGGCTGCGTGCTCAACGACGCCTGGAAAGGCAAGGCCAAGGACATCTTCAACGCCGCTGAAAAAGAAGGCCTGATGATTCTCCAGGCCGGCCCGGACGTGATCCGCTTCGCCCCGAGCCTGGTGGTCGAAGACGCCGATATCGATGCCGGCCTGGACCGCTTCGAACGCGCTGCTGCTGCACTGACGCAAGCTTGATGGACCCGTCGACGCCCGACGATACGGGCGTCGATCAAAATTTTTGATACCGGGCACGTTCAACTGTAGGAGTGAGCCTGCTCGCGATAGGGGTGTATCAGACACATCAATGTCGACTGATACACCGCTATCGCGAGCAGGCTCACTCCTACAAGGTCCGGTGTTCTTTCTGTGATTTTTTTGAAGAGAAAAGGAGTGACACCATGCTGGTGATGCGCCCCGCGCAAATGGCTGATCTGGGCGAGGTACAGCGTCTGGCTGCGGACAGCCCGATTGGTGTCACTTCCTTGCCGGATGACGTGGAACGTCTGAGCGACAAGATCGCCGCGAGCGAAGCGTCGTTTGCCGCCGAAGTAAGCTTCAACGGTGAGGAAAGCTATTTCTTCGTCCTCGAAGATTCCGCTACCGGCAAGCTGGTCGGTTGCTCGGCCATCGTCGCCTCGGCCGGTTATTCGGAGCCGTTCTACAGCTTCCGCAACGAGACCTTCGTCCACGCCTCGCGCGAACTGAAGATCCACAACAAGATCCACGTGCTCTCGCAGTGCCACGATTTGACCGGCAACAGCTTGCTGACCAGTTTCTACGTGCAGCGCGAACTGGTCGGATCGCCGTGGGCCGAGCTCAATTCCCGAGGTCGCCTGCTGTTCGTTGCCAGCCACCCGGAGCGTTTCGCCGATTCGGTGGTGACCGAGATTGTCGGTTACAGCGATGAAAACGGTGACTCGCCGTTCTGGGATGCCATCGGGCGCAACTTCTTCGACCTCAACTACGCCGAAGCCGAACGCCTGTGCGGGCTGAAAAGCCGCACGTTCCTCGCCGAACTGATGCCGCATTACCCGATCTACGTGCCGTTGCTGCCGGACTCCGCGCAAGAAGCGATGGGCCAGGTGCACCCGCGGGCGCAGATCACCTTCGACATCCTGATGCGCGAAGGCTTCGAGACCGATCACTACATCGACATTTTCGACGGTGGACCGACCCTGCATGCGCGCGTTTCCGGGATCCGCTCGATCGCGCAGAGCCGCGTGGTACCGGTGAAGATCGGCGAGCCGGTCAAAGGCGCCGGGCGCCAGTATCTGGTGGCCAACGCGCAGTTGCAGGATTACCGCGCGGTGTTGCTCGAGCTGGATTACGCGCCGGGCAAACCGGTGACTCTGGATCTGGAAGCGGCCGAAGCCCTGGGCGTCGGTGAAGGTGCCAGCGTGCGCCTGGTGGCGGTTTAACGCCTTAGCGAGTTTCACGGGTGGCGCAAGCGGCCCGTTTGAGGAGATAGCATGATTGTTCGTCCCGTACGCAGCAGCGATTTACCCGCGCTGATCGATCTGGCCCGCAGCACCGGCACCGGCCTCACTACCTTGCCGGCCAACGAAGAACGTCTGGCCCACCGGGTCGGCTGGGCCGAAAAGACCTTTCGCGGCGAAGCCGGCCGTGGCGATGCGGACTACCTGTTCGTGCTCGAAGACGACAATGGCCGCGTGGTGGGGATTTCCGCCATCGCTGGCGCGGTCGGTCTGCGTGAGCCGTGGTACAACTTCCGCGTCGGCCTGACCGTCAGCGCCTCGCAGGAACTGAACATCTATCGCGAGATTCCGACGCTGTTCCTGGCCAACGACCTGACCGGCAATTCCGAGTTGTGCTCGCTGTTCCTGCACGCCGATTACCGCAGCGGTCTGAACGGCCGCATGCTGTCCAAGGCGCGCATGCTGTTCATCGCCGAGTTCCCGGAGCTGTTCGGCAACAAGATCATCGCCGAGATGCGCGGCGTGTCCGACGACGCCGGGCGCTCGCCGTTCTGGGAAAGCCTGGGCCGGCACTTCTTCAAGATGGAATTCAGCCAGGCCGATTACCTGACCGGTGTCGGCAACAAGGCATTCATTGCCGAACTGATGCCGAAATTCCCGCTGTACACCTGTTTCCTGTCGCCGGATGCGCGCAACGTGATCGGCCAGGTCCACCCGGACACCGAGCCGGCACTGGCGATGCTCAAGGGCGAAGGTTTCAGCTATCAGGGTTACGTCGATATCTTCGACGCCGGCCCGGCGATCGAATGCGAAACCGGCAAGATCCGCGCGGTGCGTGACAGCGAAGCGCTGGTGCTGGCCGTTGGCACGCCGGGCGACGACGCCACGCCGTTCATCATCCATAACCGCAAACGCGAAGACTGCCGCATCACCGCGGCGCCTGCGCGTCTGGCCGCCGGCACGCTGGTGGTTGACCCGCAGACCGCCAAACGTCTTCAACTCAGCGCCGGCGATCAGGTTCGCGCCGTGGCGTTGTCCGCTGCACGGGAGTCGAAACAATGAATTCGCTATACATCGCAGGTGAGTGGCTGGCCGGTCAGGGCGAAGCCTTTCAATCGTTGAACCCGGTCACCCAGCAAGTATTGTGGTCGGGCGAGGGCGCTACCGCCGCTCAGGTCGAATCCGCCGTGCAGGCCGCACGTCAGGCATTTCCGGGCTGGGCGCGGCGTTCGCTGGACGAACGCATCATTGTGCTCGAAGCGTTTGCCGCCGCGCTGAAAAACCATTCTGACGAACTGGCCCGCACCATCGGCGAGGAAACCGGCAAACCGTTGTGGGAAGCTACGACCGAAGTCACCAGCATGGTCAACAAGATTGCCATCTCGGTGCAGAGCTACCGTGAGCGCACCGGCGAAAAGAGCGGCCCGCTGGGCGACGCCACCGCCGTGTTGCGCCACAAACCTCACGGCGTGGTCGCGGTGTTCGGCCCTTACAACTTCCCCGGCCACTTGCCCAACGGTCATATCGTGCCGGCACTGCTGGCCGGTAACAGCGTGCTGTTCAAGCCGAGCGAGCTGACGCCAAAAGTCGCCGAGCTGACGGTCAAGTGCTGGATTGAAGCCGGACTGCCAGCGGGTGTGTTGAACCTGCTGCAAGGCGCGCGGGAAACCGGCATTGCACTGGCGGCGAACCCGGGCATCGACGGTCTGTTCTTCACCGGTTCGAGCCGCACCGGCAACCATCTGCATCAGCAATTCGCTGGTCGCCCGGACAAGATCCTGGCGCTGGAAATGGGCGGCAACAATCCGCTGGTGGTCGACGAGGTTGCCGATCTCGATGCTGCGGTTTACACGATCATTCAGTCGGCGTTCATCTCCGCCGGTCAGCGTTGCACTTGCGCACGGCGTTTGCTGGTGCCGCAAGGCGCGTGGGGCGACAGCCTGCTCAAGCGTCTGGTGGAAGTCAGTGCGACCATCGAAGTCGGCGCGTTCGATCAGCAGCCAGCGCCGTTCATGGGCTCGGTGGTTTCCCTCGGCGCAGCGAAAGCGCTGATGGATGCACAGGAGCATCTGCTTGCCAACGGCGCAGTGGCGCTGCTGGAAATGACTCAGCCGCAAGCGCAGTCGGCATTGCTGACGCCGGGCATTGTCGACGTGACCGCAGTCGCCGAGCGCCCCGACGAGGAACTGTTCGGTCCGTTGCTGCAAGTCATTCGCTACGTCGATTTCGAAGCTGCCATCGTCGAAGCCAACAATACCGCCTACGGTCTGGCTGCCGGCCTGTTGTCGGATTCCGAAGCGCGTTACCAGCAGTTCTGGCTGGAAAGCCGCGCCGGCATCGTCAACTGGAACAAACAACTGACCGGGGCCGCGAGCAGCGCGCCGTTCGGCGGGGTCGGCGCTTCGGGCAACCATCGCGCCAGCGCCTACTACGCCGCGGATTACTGCGCGTACCCGGTGGCGTCGCTGGAAACCCCGAGCCTGGTGTTGCCATCGGCCCTGACACCCGGCGTGAAGATGGCGTGATGCCAATCGCTGGCAAGCCAGCTCCCACAGGGGACGAGTCGTCCACAGAATCTGTGAACACCACCAATCCTGTGGGAGCTGGCTTGCCAGCGATGGGTGCGACTCGGTCGTACTGAATAGTTACTGAAGCCTATAACAACAGATTCACGTGGAGCCTCGCTGATGAAATCCTACGAAGTCAATTTTGACGGTCTAGTGGGGCCGACCCATAACTACGGTGGTCTGTCCTACGGCAACGTTGCCTCTCAGAGCAACAGCCAGCAATCCTCGAGCCCCAAAGAAGCGGCGCTGCAAGGCCTGGCGAAAATGAAAGCGCTGATGGAAATGGGCTTCCAGCAGGGCGTATTGGCACCGCAGGAGCGTCCGGACGTGGCCGCACTGCGCCGCCTGGGTTTCAGCGGCACTGACGCGCAAGTGATCGAGCGCGCCGCCAAAGAAGCCATGCCGCTGCTGGTCGCCAGTTGTTCGGCATCGAGCATGTGGGTGGCCAACGCCGCCACGGTCAGCCCGAGCGCAGACACCGCTGACGGCCGCGTGCATTTCACTGCCGCCAACCTCAACTGCAAATATCACCGCAGCATCGAACACCCGACCACCAGTCGCGTGCTCGGGGCGATGTTCGCTAATCAGCAGCACTTCGCCCATCACTCGGCATTGCCGGCGGTTGCGCAATTCGGTGACGAAGGCGCAGCCAACCACACGCGTTTCTGCCGTGAATATGGCGAGGCGGGCGTCGAGTTCTTCGTGTTCGGCCGCAGTGCGTTCGACAACCGTTACCCGGCCCCGCAAAAGTACCCGGCGCGGCAGACCCTCGAAGCCTCGCAGGCCGTGGCGCGTCTGCACGGTCTGCGTGAAGACGGCGTGGTCTACGCCCAGCAGAATCCCAACGTGATCGATCAGGGCGTGTTCCATAACGACGTGATCGCTGTCGGCAACGGCGAAGTGCTGTTCTATCACGAGGACGCGTTCCTCGAGACCGAACACATGCTCGCTGAGCTGGAAAGCAAACTGGCCAAGGTCGGTGGCAAGTTCCAGTCGGTGTGTGTGCCGCGTTCGGCGGTCACCGTGGATGACGCGGTGCGCTCGTACCTGTTCAACAGCCAGTTGCTGTCGCGCCCTGACGGTTCGATGCTGCTGATCGTGCCGCAGGAATGCCAGGCCAACGAACGCGTCTGGGCGTATCTGCAAAGTCTGACCAGTTCCGGCGGTCTGATCCGCGAAGTGAAAGTCTTCGATCTCAAGCAAAGCATGCAGAACGGCGGCGGCCCGGCGTGCCTGCGTCTGCGCGTGGCGCTGAATGAAACCGAACTGGCGGCGGTCAACCCAGGCGTTATCATGACGGCCCCGTTGTACGGTTCGTTGACCGCATGGGTTGAAAAGCACTACCGCGACCGCCTCAGCGAAAGCGACCTGGCGGATCCGCAATTGTTGCTTGAATGCCGGACGGCACTGGATGAACTGACGCAAATCCTTAAACTGGGCGCGGTTTATCCCTTCCAGATCAATTGAACGCCGGCGCGCCGCTTGAACGCGGCGCGCGGCGTGTCACCCCAAGAGAGTAAAAACATGAGCGATTCCCTGCAGCTGATCCTTGAAGACACCGACGGCACGCAACTGCAAACCTCGTGCACCCGCGTCGCGGTCATGTGGCAAGGCAAAGAGCTGTGGATCCAGCAGGACGGCCGCGGCCAGTTGCTGATCGGCGTTGACGTCGAGGAAGGTGACGAAGAATACGCCAACCTGCTGTTGCGCCCATTGGCGACTAATCTGGTAAGTCTGCAACTGGAAATGGAACCGGCTGACCTCGGCGCTGACGAGGATCACGTACACGGCCCGGATTGCAACCACGATCACTAAGGAAACCGCTCTATGCTCGCCCTCGGCAAACTGCTTGAACTGACCCTCGCCGGCCGCGAACCGGCGGAGAAGACTCAACTGACTGTCGAAGGCGTGCGCATGCGCTGGTTGAGCGAAGGGGCGCTGGAAGTCCGGCCCCCGGAAGCGCGCGACAATGGCCTGGACCTGCTGCTGTCGGCGGGTATCCACGGTAACGAAACCGCACCGATCGAGTTGCTCGACCGGTTGCTGCACGACATCGCTCGCGGCGACCTGAAGCCGCGAGCACGCATTCTTTTCCTGTTCGGTAATCCCGAGGCGATGCGCAAAGGCGAGCGCTTCATCGAGCAGGACGTCAATCGGCTGTTCAACGGCCGGCATGAACAAAGCAGTGGCAGCGAAGCGTTGCGCGCCTGTGAGCTGGAGCGTCTGGCGGCGATTTTCTTCAGCAAACCCGAGCGCCAGCGTTTGCACTACGACCTGCACACGGCGATTCGTGGCTCGAAGATCGAGCAGTTCGCTCTCTATCCTTGGAAAGAAGGGCGCCAGCATTCGCGCCTTGAACTGGCGCGTCTGCGCGCCGCCGGGATGGAAGCCGTGCTGCTGCAGAACAAGCCGTCGATCGTGTTCAGCTCCTATACCTATGACAAGCTTGATGCCGAGGCTTTCACCCTGGAGCTGGGCAAGGCGCGGCCGTTCGGGCAGAACGACGGCGTCAACGTGTCGCTGCTGGAAACTCGCTTGAAGCAGATCATCGAAGGCACCGAGCCGGAGATGGCGCAAGAGGGGCTGGACGGCCTGCAACTGTTCAGCGTCGCCCGGGAAATCATCAAGCACAGCGATGCGTTCCGCCTGAACCTGCCGGCCGACATCGAAAATTTTTCAGAGTTGGACATGGGGTATGTGCTGGCCGAAGATCTGGCCAATACCCGCTGGGTCATTGAAGAGCCGGGCGCGCGGATCATTTTCCCCAACCCGAAGGTCAAGAACGGCCTGCGCGCCGGCATCCTGATCGTCCCGACCACCGACGAAAACCTCGCCTAAGATTGCCGCCGACCCAATGTAGGAGTGAGCCTGCTCGCGATTGCAATATGTCAGCCACCACAGGTGTCACTGACAGTCCGCTATCGCGAGCAGGCTCACTCCTACAGTTTTTGCGTTTGTGTTTAAACCGCTACCGCATGCGGCTCGGTACGGCGCAGTGCGCGGATTTTGCGCAGCGTATCGGCACATGTCCGCGCCGCTTCCTGACCCTTGTGCACAAAGTGCTCGTAGAAAAACTTCTGATGCTCTTCGCCAGAATGGAAGTGATGCGGCGTCAGTGACACCGAGAACACCGGCACTTCGGTTTCCAGTTGCACTTGCATCAGACCGCTGACCACCGATTGAGCGACGAACTCATGACGGTAGATGCCGCCGTCCACCACCAGAGCTGCAGCGACGATGCCAGCATAACGACCGGTCTTGGCCAGCAGTTTGGCGTGCAGAGGCATTTCAAAAGCACCGCCGACTTCGAAGAAGTCGATGTCCGATTCCAGATAACCCTGGGCAAGCATTTCAGCGACGAAGCCTTTGCGGCTCTGGTCGACGATTTCCTTGTGCCAGCAAGCCTGGATGAACGCGACGCGCTCGCCGTGCGGGTGTTTGTTTTTGCTGTCGATAGCGGTGGGTTGCATGTTCAGATTCCTGTTTGTGTGAAAAACAGGGCGTTATGAATCGAAAGGGATGCCAGGGTTCGCACACGCACGACAACACGCGGACGGCCCTGTGCTTTTGATCCCGTTCTCTCTTCATCCGGACTATGACCGTCGGCCCCGGAATCACACCGGGTCTGCTGACCTTGCCGTCGACCACCGCCATTGCCGTGTTCGCCGCCAAGCGCTCGCGGGCTATGCGCATTGCGCGCAATTACCGCCGGTGGGGAATTGCACCCCGCCCTGAGAACGTTTGTGCCTCCCCTTCGGGTGGCGCAGCGTTTTTATCACATATTTTCCAGCCGTGCACCGACCGTGCAGGAGCGAGCCTGCTCGCGATGGCGGTTCCACGTTTAACGCAGATGCTGGCTGTTACTCCGCTTTCGCGAGCAGGCTCGCACACAGGGGATGGTGCTTTTTCAGCGAGACCGTGATTTTTCCTTCTTCAAGGCTTGATTAATCCGCGCCATGACCGCAGTAATCCCACTTCACAAAGGGATTTCCCCTGCTGACCAGAGGCCAGGTTCATGAGCGTTATCGATCTTCGCAGCGACACCGTCACCCAACCGACTCCCGCCATGCTCGACGCCATGCTGGCGGCGGACACCGGTGACGACGTGTACGGCGAAGACCCGACGGTCAACCGTCTGGAAGCCGAACTGGCCAGCCGCCTCGGTTTTGCAGCCGCGCTGTTCGTGCCGACCGGGACCATGAGCAACCTGCTCGGGTTGATGGCGCACTGCGAGCGCGGCGACGAATACATCGTCGGCCAGCAGGCGCACACCTACAAGTACGAGGGCGGTGGCGCGGCGGTGCTCGGTTCGATCCAGCCGCAGCCGCTGGAAGTGCAGGCTGATGGTTCTCTCGATCTGGAGCAGGTTGCGGCGGCGATCAAACCGGACGACTTTCACTTCGCCCGCACCCGCTTGCTGGCGCTGGAAAACACCATGCAGGGCAAGGTGCTGCCGCTGGAATATCTGGCCCGGGCGCGACGCTTCACTCAGCAGCACGGCCTGCAGTTGCACCTGGACGGCGCGCGCCTTTACAACGCGGCGGTCAAACTGGGTGTCGATGCGCGGGAAATCACCCAGTATTTCGATTCGGTCTCGGTGTGCCTGTCCAAAGGCCTCGGCGCACCGGTCGGCTCGGTGTTGTGCGGCTCTGAACAACTGATCGGCAAGGCCCGACGCTTGCGCAAAATGGTCGGCGGCGGCATGCGTCAGGCAGGCGTGCTGGCAGCGGCGGGGCTTTACGCGCTCGATCACCACGTTGGACGGCTGGCCGACGACCATGCCAACGCGCAGCTGCTGGCCGATGGTCTGCGCGAAGCCGGTTTCGTCGTCGAACCCGTGCAAACCAACATGGTTTATGTGCAAATGGGCGACAGGGCCGAGGCGCTCAAGGCCTTTGCGGCCGAGCGCGGGATCAAGCTCAGCGCTGCTGCACGTCTGCGCATGGTCACGCACATGGATGTCAGCCGCGCACAAATCGAGCAAGTGATCGCGACATTCGTCGAGTTTTCACGCAAGTGACAGCGTTAGCCGTCCAATTGACCGTTTCTATCGTATAAACACGCTGTACCCCGCGCGCAGGGCCGATATAATGCGGCCCTTTGCCGTCGCTTCGTCTCTGACGTTTCGAACAGGCCTTTGGCCGCAGCCTCCGTGGAAGAACCTAATGAAAAGCGCAGAAATCCGTGAAGCCTTCCTTCACTTCTTCGAAGAGCAAGGCCACACCCGTGTAGCCTCCAGCTCTTTGATTCCGGGCAACGACCCAACCCTGCTGTTCACCAACGCGGGGATGAACCAGTTCAAGGACTGCTTCCTGGGCCAGGAAAAACGTGCCTACACCCGTGCGACCAGCAGCCAGAAGTGCGTGCGCGCCGGTGGCAAGAACAGTGACCTGGAAAATGTCGGTTATACCGCCCGTCACCACACGTTCTTCGAAATGCTCGGTAACTTCAGCTTCGGCGATTATTTCAAGCACGACGCGATCACCTTCGCCTGGACCTTCCTGACCGGCGTACTGAAGCTGCCGAAGGAAAAACTCTGGGTCACCGTCTACGCCACCGACGACGAAGCGTATGACATCTGGACGCAGAAAATCGGCGTGCCGGCCGAGCGCATGATCCGCATCGGCGACAACAAAGGCGCACCGTACGCGTCCGACAACTTCTGGACCATGGGTGACACCGGCCCGTGCGGCCCGTGCACCGAGATTTTCTACGATCACGGCGAGCACATCTGGGGTGGCCCGCCGGGCTCGCCGGAAGAAGATGGCGACCGTTACATCGAAATCTGGAACAACGTGTTCATGCAGTTCAACCGCACCGCCGACGGCGTGTTGCATCCGTTGCCAGCGCCATCGGTCGACACCGGCATGGGCCTGGAGCGGATCAGTGCGGTGATGCAGCACGTCAACTCCAACTACGACATCGACCTGTTCAAGAACCTGCTGAAGGCTTCGGCTGAAGCGATCGGTTGCGAGAACGGTGATCAGTCATCGCTGAAGGTCGTGTCCGACCACATCCGTTCGTGCGGCTTCCTGATTGCCGATGGCGCGCTGCCGTCCAACGAGGGCCGTGGCTACGTGCTGCGCCGGATCATTCGTCGCGCCTGCCGTCACGGCAACAAGCTCGGCGCCACCGGCAGCTTCTTCTACAAGATCGTCGCGGCGCTGGTGGCCGAGATGGGCGAAGCGTTCCCGGAACTGAAGAAGCAGCAGAGCAACATCGAACGCGTGCTCAAGGCTGAAGAAGAACAGTTCTCCAAGACGCTGGAGCACGGCCTGAAAATTCTCGAGCAGGATCTGGCCGAGCTCAAAGGCACCGTGGTGCCGGGCGACGTGGTGTTCAAGCTCTACGACACCTACGGTTTTCCGATGGACCTGACCGCTGACATCGCCCGCGAACGCGGCCTGACTGTCGATGAAGTCGGTTTCGAGCGTGAAATGGAAGCCCAGCGCGTGCGTGCGCGTTCCGCCAGCTCGTTCGGTCTGGACTACAACACGCTGGTCAAGGTTGACGCCGCCACCGAATTCACCGGTTACGCCGCCACCAGCGGTTCGGCGAAAATCGTGGCTATCTATAAGGACGGCCAGTCGGTCGACGTGCTGAGCGAAGGCGAAGAGGCGGTGATCGTCCTCAACCAGACGCCGTTCTACGCCGAGTCCGGTGGCCAGATTGGCGACTGCGGTTTCATTCAGGCCGGCAGCAGCCGTTTCGACGTACGCGACACTACCAAGACCGGCGGTGCGTTCCTGCATCATGGCGTGCTGGCGTCCGGCAGCCTGACCATCGGCGCGCCGGTGGAAACCCACGTCGACGCCGAAGTGCGTCATGCCACCGCGTTGAACCACTCGGCCACCCACTTGCTGCACGCGGCATTGCGTCAGGTGCTGGGTGAACACGTGCAGCAGAAAGGTTCGTTGGTCGACAGTCAGCGCCTGCGTTTCGACTTCAGCCACTTCGAAGCCATCAAGCCGGAACAGATCAAGCAACTGGAAGACATCGTCAACGCCGAGATCCGCAAGAACTCTGCGGTTGAAACCGAAGAAACCGACATCGAGACCGCGAAGAACAAAGGCGCCATGGCGCTGTTCGGCGAGAAGTACGGTGACAGTGTGCGCGTGCTGAGCATGGGCGGCGATTTCTCCGTCGAGCTGTGCGGAGGTATCCACGCCAACCGTACCGGCGACATCGGCCTGCTGAAGATCATCAGCGAAGGCGGTGTGGCTTCGGGCGTGCGTCGTATCGAAGCCGTCACCGGTGCCGCGGCGCTGGCGTACCTGAACGCTGCCGAAGAACAACTCAAGGAAGCGGCCAGCCTGGTCAAGGGCAGCCGTGACAATCTGATCGACAAGCTGTCGGCTGTGCTCGAACGCAACCGCCTGCTGGAAAAGCAACTCGAGCAGTTGCAGGCAAAGGCGGCCAGTGCGGCGGGCGACGATCTGTCGGCCTCGGCGGTGGACGTCAAGGGCGTGAAGGTTCTGGCCGCACGTCTGGACGGTCAGGACGGCAAGGCGCTGCTGGCGCTGGTCGATCAGCTGAAAAACAAACTCGGCCGCGCAGTGATCCTGCTCGGCGGTGTCCATGAGGAAAAGGTCGTACTGGTTGCAGGCGTAACCAAGGACCTGACTGGCCAACTCAAAGCCGGTGATTTGATGAAGCAGGCTGCTGCGGCAGTGGGCGGGAAGGGTGGTGGTCGTCCGGACATGGCGCAGGGCGGCGGTGTCGATGCCGGCGCGCTGGATGGCGCACTGGCGCTGACCGTTCCATTCGTCGAGCAGGGTTTATAAGACGGTTCGCCCGGCCCGCAGTCTAGTGGCGCGCCGGGCGGCTGTTCGATTGATTATTGGGCGCCCTTCATGGGCAGAGGCGGCTTTGAAATGGCTTTGATCGTACAGAAATTTGGAGGCACCTCGGTCGGCACTGTCGAGAGAATCGAGCAGGTCGCCGACAAGGTTAAGAAATTCCGTGATGCTGGCGATGACCTGGTGGTCGTGCTGTCGGCAATGAGCGGCGAAACCAACCGTCTGATCGATCTGGCCAAGCAAATCAGTGGCGAGACGCAACCGGTTCCGCGTGAACTGGACGTGATCGTTTCCACCGGTGAGCAGGTGACGATTGCCCTGTTGGCCATGGCGCTGATCAAGCGCGGTGTGCCAGCGGTGTCGTACACCGGTAATCAGGTGCGGATCCTGACAGACAGTGCGCACAATAAAGCGCGTATCTTGCAGATTGATGATCAGAAGATTCGTGGCGATCTGAAAGCCGGCCGCGTGGTTGTGGTCGCGGGTTTCCAGGGCGTCGACGAGCACGGCAACATCACGACCTTGGGCCGTGGTGGCTCCGACACCACCGGCGTAGCCCTGGCGGCCGCGCTGAAGGCTGACGAGTGCCAGATCTACACCGACGTTGATGGCGTTTACACCACCGACCCGCGTGTTGTTCCGGTTGCACAGCGTCTGGACAAGATCACCTTCGAAGAGATGCTGGAAATGGCCAGCCTCGGTTCCAAGGTGTTGCAGATCCGTGCAGTCGAATTCGCTGGCAAGTACAACGTTCCGCTGCGCGTACTGCACAGCTTCAAGGAGGGTCCGGGCACCCTCATTACTATCGATGAAGAGGAAACCATGGAACAGCCGATCATTTCCGGCATCGCTTTCAACCGCGATGAAGCCAAGCTGACCATCCGTGGCGTGCCAGACACCCCGGGTGTGGCGTTCAAGATTCTCGGCCCGATCAGTGCCGCGAACATCGAAGTCGACATGATCGTGCAGAACGTCGCGCACGATAACACCACCGACTTCACCTTCACCGTGCACCGCAACGACTATCAGGCCGCACAGACCGTGCTGGAAAACACCGCTCGCGAGATCGGTGCCCGTGAAGTGGTGGGCGACACGAAGATTGCCAAGGTCTCGATCGTCGGCGTCGGCATGCGTTCCCACGCGGGCGTTGCCAGCCGCATGTTCGAATCGCTGGCCAAGGAAAGCATCAACATCCAGATGATCTCGACGTCGGAAATCAAGGTTTCCGTGGTGATCGAAGAGAAGTACCTGGAACTGGCTGTGCGCGCCCTGCACACGGCTTTCGAACTGGATGCTCCGGCCCGCCAGGGCGAGTAATCCGTTTCTTGAAGGGCGCGGTCTGACCGCGCCCTTTATTTTTGAATGGCGCGAGCCCTGAACTGTTCTTTTGCTCGTGCTGGTCAATACTCAGGCATGTAGGGCTACGATCGCTCCGGTTGTAGGTCGGGTGCCTTTTTTTTGCAGACTGTTGTCCCTGAAAGAATTGCGTGAGGAGAAAGGTATGCTGATTCTGACTCGTCGGTGCGCAGAAAGCCTGATTATCGGTGATGGCGAAATCACTGTGACCGTGCTTGGCGTTAAAGGAAACCAGGTGCGCATCGGCGTCAACGCGCCGAAAGAGGTTGCCGTGCACCGTGAGGAAATTTACCTGCGTATAAAGAAAGAGAAGGACGAAGAACCAAGCCATTAATTTTTATCGATTTTTATGTTTGCAAACGGGGAAAAGGTTGGTTAAGATACGCCCCGTGTTGCGGAGAGCTGGCCGAGTGGCCGAAGGCGCTCCCCTGCTAAGGGAGTACACCTCACAAGGGTGTCGGGGGTTCGAATCCCCCGTTCTCCGCCATTATTTGCTTAGTACGTTGTAATCTGGCTTTTTCGGTAAGTGATTGAATTTACTTGAAAAAGTGGTTGGAATAGAGATTAGACGGGCTATAATGCGGCGCAACAAATGCACTCGTAGCTCAGCTGGATAGAGTACTCGGCTACGAACCGAGCGGTCACAGGTTCGAATCCTGTCGAGTGCACCATTTAAGAGTTGATTGCAGTGATGCAGGTAACTCGGCTTCAACCAGATGTGAGCTGGTCTAAAAACACAAATGCACTCGTAGCTCAGCTGGATAGAGTACTCGGCTACGAACCGAGCGGTCACAGGTTCGAATCCTGTCGAGTGCACCATTTAAGAGTTAGTTGCAGCGATGCAGGTGGCTTGGCGTCATCCAGTTGTGGTCTGGGCTAAAAACACAAATGCACTCGTAGCTCAGCTGGATAGAGTACTCGGCTACGAACCGAGCGGTCACAGGTTCGAATCCTGTCGAGTGCACCATATACCAAAAAGCCCGCGTTTAACGCGGGCTTTTTGCTGTCCGGGATTTGGCTTTTGCCTTCACGCATCCTCTCTCGTCAAAATCGATCTGAGCACTGCGGTCTCGCTTGAGGTCGTAACTGTAGCGGGTGGTCGATGTTCTGATACTCACCTTGTCTGGTTTGCCCAGCGCGCTTTCGACGTCCTGTTGGCTCATGCCGGCGATGACGCGCCGATTGATGATCGCTTCTCGCCGCTGTCGGTTATCGATCAGATTTCCGCAGTTGTCTTCCGCATGACCAATCACGGCCGGTTCGCGCCTCATGGCCTTCAGTTCGGTCATGCGTTCGTGGTCGTGCTCGGGCATTACGGCAACCGATCCGGGCGAGTAGGGGTGTACTTCTTGCGTCGATCGCTGCTCTCCCTGCGCACAGCTCATTGAAGTGAACGTGACGCTGCCGTCGCTGGCCTCGCAACGATGAAGCGAAACAGGCGCTGCGCTGGATGGCAGGCAAAGCAGGCAGGCGGGAAGCAGAAAAACATAGGGGTTGAACAGCATTCGATGTCCTCCATGACGATCTGTCTTCAAGCGTAGCCGCTACATTTTCTGCTGCCGGTGTGTTTTCTTTTCAGAATGAGTCGTCGCATTTGCAGGGTTCAGGACGGCGCTCAGAATTGTTTCGCAAGCGCTTGTTTCGGCCGTGATTTTTTAACGTTTTAAACCGTCAAGCGGTGTATCATTGCGCCCGTCAGCCCCGCCGGGGCTTATGGAAAAATTCCATGGACTTACCCAGTAGTTACTCAGTACCCCGTTTCACCAATCATGAATTGACTGATTGATCCTTCCGGCGTGCCCCGCTGCTGGGAGTGGAGTTCGCCTATGTCTGAAATCGAAGTAAAGAAAACTCAAGAAAGCCTGCAGGATCGCCTGGCTCAGGTGGTCGAACTGCTGCAGCGCCAGCGCGTCGTCGAGGACCTGACTCATCGTCAGGAAGGTCCGCATCACGACCGCGTCGAAAACCTGGTTCACCGGCAAAACCTCGTCGAACTGCAACGCAAGCTCGATGATCTGCACTCCGCCGACGTCGCCTATATTCTCGAAGCCCTGCCGCTGGACGATCGTCTGACGCTCTGGCAATTGGTCAAGGCTGACCGCGACGGCGATATTCTGCTCGAAGTATCCGATTCCGTTCGTGAAACGCTGATCGCCGACATGGACGATCACGAACTGCTCGCGGCTGCCAAGGACATGGACGCCGACGAACTCGCTGACCTGGCTTCCGAGCTGCCGCGAGACGTCGTCCATGAATTGATGGAGAGCCTCGACAATCAGCAGCGTGAGCGCGTGCGTTCGGCCCTCTCCTACGACGAGGACCAGGTCGGTGCATTGATGGACTTCGAGATGGTGACCATCCGTGAGGATGTCAGTCTCGAAGTGGTCCTGCGTTATCTGCGCCGCCTGAAAGAACTCCCCGGCCATACCGACAAACTGTTCGTGGTCGATTACGACGGTGTGCTCAAGGGTGTACTGCCGATCAAGCGTCTGCTGGTCAATGATCCGGAAAAACAGGTCGCCGAAGTCATGGCCAGCGATCCGGTAAGCTTCCACCCGGACGAAGACGCCTACGATGCGGCGCAGGCGTTCGAGCGTTACGACTTGATCTCGGCGCCGGTGGTCGACAAGAACGGCAAGCTGATCGGCCGTCTGACCATTGACGAGATGGTCGACCTGATCCGTGAAGAGAGCGAAAGCGAAGTACTCAACATGGCGGGTCTGCGCGAAGAGGAAGATATTTTCGCATCCGTCTGGAAGTCGCTGCGCAACCGTTGGGCATGGCTGGCCGTCAACCTGATCACGGCGTTTGTCGCATCGCGTGTGATTGGTCTGTTCGAAGGATCGATCGAGAAGCTGGTGGCACTCGCTGCATTGATGCCGATCGTCGCCGGTATCGGTGGCAACTCCGGTAATCAGACGATCACCATGATCGTACGCGCCATGGCGCTTGATCAGGTCAGCACCGGTAATACGTCGCGGCTGATGCGCAAGGAGCTTGCGGTAGGTCTGATCAATGGCCTGGTGTGGGGTGGGGTAATCGGTGTAGTGGCCTATCTGCTATACGGCAGTTGGTCGCTAGGCGTGGTAATGACTGCCGCGATGACACTGAACCTGTTATTGGCTGCGTTGATGGGGGTATTGATTCCGATGACGCTGGCTAAGATGGGCCGGGATCCGGCGATGGGCGCCAGTGTGATGATCACTGCCATGACCGACAGCGGTGGCTTCTTCATCTTTCTGGGGTTGGCGACGATCTTCCTGCTCTAACTGATCGCGCTGAAACAACCCGCCAGTCTGGCGGGTTTTTTTTGCCCTGTAAAACGCGAATTTCGGGCAAAAAAAAGCCAGCAATCAAGCTGGCTTGAGGTGTTCGTTGTTACTCAGGACGCGTCTGCGGCCATTTCTGCATCGTGTGCAATCAGCGAAACCAGTGCGTTCTGCTGACGGTGCGACAACTGACGGAAGCGTTGCAACAGCTCGCGCTCGTGCAACGACAGCTCCGGGCTGTCCAGGCGCATGCTCAGCTCTTCGCCCAGTGCGCCTTCCTGAATAAGACTCTGCTCAAGGCGCGCAATGATCTCGGAGTTCATGCTGCGATGATGATTGCGAGCCACCTCGGCAATGCGTTCACGCATTCCGTCTGGCAGACGTACGACGAACTTGTCAGCCGTACGGCTGGAATAAATTGCCTGTTTCAATGGGCGCATATATTTAACCGGTTAGTTCAGGGGAGCGGTTCTCGGGATTGGCCGCAGGATGTGTGGTAGGACAAGCATCCGCGCCAAATGGTTCAACCTGAATTGTTAAGAGGCCGGCATCATGCCTCAAAATTGCCAGATCATTGGCGTCAATTCTGTGACAAATATTGAGCCGGGTAAAGGCGTAATGCCAGCACCAATCATCAGAAATGCGGACTGGTTGGAAATCTTTGCCTGTGTCCCGTGCTCTGCCTGGGTGTCATCGGCTTCCACGGATGCTCTAAGGTGCCATAAGGTGCATGCTAAGCAGCTGCGCATCGTTGTTACTGACCTTTACAGGATAGTGGCAAATTGCCGATTTACTAGTGGCGGGCATCCGTAGAGGGCGTTTAAGGGATGGATGGCAAGCTTATTTATTTGATGGGCCCGTCCGGTTCAGGCAAAGACAGTCTGATCGAGGCTGCTCGCCAACCATTGCGTGCATTGAATTGTGAAATCATGCGCCGGGTGATTACCCGATCCGCCGAATCGGTGGGGGAGGATGCTATCGGAGTGACGCCCGATGAATTTGACCAGCGCGAGCGAGCAGGCGATTTTGCCTTGGCTTGGCACGCCAATGGTTTGTCCTATGGCATTCCCGTGGAAATGGATCGGCGACTGCGTGCTGGTCAAAACGTTTTGGTTAATGGTTCGCGAGCTAATCTACGCCAAGCGATGACGCTTTACCCAGAGCTTGTAGCGGTCTTGTTGACGGTTCGGGACGATGTGTTACGAAAGCGTCTGCTCAACCGTGGTCGTGAAACGCTTGAGCAGATCGATGAGAGGCTGGGTCGTAATGCGCAGTTCAAGGACAGGAGGCCGAGCGATGGGGCTGTGTACCTCATCGACAACTCAGGCAACCTGGCGGATGCCGTGAATCAACTTCTGGCTTTGATTGCGCTTAGCGCAAAACCGGATCGAATTTGATTTTGCGTCCGGCAGCCAACGCCAAAACGAATAACACCGCAAAGACGCCGCTGCCAACCAGCGGCAGGCTGATCTCGGTGTCCTCGAACAGCGAAAAATGCAAAGCGCCGCTCAACAGGGCGAGGATCAGTAATCCCGCAGCTGACTTGGACATTATTTTGTACTCCTGAAGATATTCAAAAAACCAGTCGTTCTGAGGTTGCCGTCGGAAGTGACCGCTCGGAATCGCTCACGGCTTGCGGCGCGCCCTGATTGCTTAACACTGCGAGTTGAGGTGCCTTCTGTACCTGCAAGTAATGCGGTACGCGTTGAGCCACGGATTCGGGTGCTTTGCGCTCGGGGATAAACTGAGAACCGACCAAAACCGCCAAAGCAATTGCATTTGCAAGCAAAAGGGTGCTGTTCATGGGGCTGGGCTCCGAATGTTCTTTTATAGGACAGGCAAAGCACTCGCCGTGCCAACAGTCTAGCGGCTGTTAAGTCCTTTAAAGACAAGCATTTGAACGATTTTGAGCAAGCGCGCTGGTTGCAATCTGCAATGCCGGTGTTTTCACGGTCGTGCAAAATGCCGGTAATTCTTCCCGCAACCGGGTGGGGTAGCGTCCTACACTTAAAAAGCCGTGGGATGACATGACAAATCAGGGTTCGGCCGTTAACATGCACGCCGTCCGTCACGCAGCGCTTGCTGCGGCTTACCTGTGTCTCAGTAGCTCAATTGGATAGAGCATCCCCCTCCTAAGGGGAAGGTTGGCAGTTCGAACCTGCCCTGGGACACCATCTATACAACTTCCTCCTTAAGATGGCTGCTCACCCCGAGTGGGGTGACTTTTGGCTGCCTGTTTACAGGCGCCGTCGGGCTGACCGCTAGCATCGCTTCTATATAAAGCGGTAGTGAAGTGAGAATGCGTGAAAAGCGAAATTAACGGTTGACGGCAGATCTGAGGTGTCTATAATTCGCCCCACTTCCGGCGCAGTCGAAACGGAAAACTCCTTGAGATTCAACGAGT
>NZ_JBUDGD010000101.1:0-9854 GCF_055484735.1 Pseudomonas sp. 15C
GCGAAGGGACCCGAGCTTGCGAGGGCCGAACGCAGGAGCAAGCCTTTTGGGTTACCTTTTTGGCGTTTGAAAAAGGTGACCCGCCGTAAGGGCGGAACCCTAAGCAGCCGTTACCGCAGCAACGGATATGTACCCAAAACTCAGCGCCTGAAAGAAAGCCATCGCGAGCAGGCTCACGCCTACACGGGATATCAAGCTGCCTGCAAAAAATCACACCCGATCAATACCCGGTCATCTCCAGATACCCCCGACCAGCATGACTCCCCCCAATCCCCACCGGTCCCTCCCAATAAGGAATACGCAGATCCATCCAGGCATCGCGATTAAGCGCATCGACACTGATATCGAGGTGCTTGTCCGGAATGCGGACCCACCACTTCACCGGCATCGACCGCCCAGCGACCTCGGCCGTGTCCTGCGGCTCCAGACTGATCTGCTCGCGACGCAACGTCTGAATCTGCCCATCCGCAGCAATCCACGTACCGGTCAGATAAGCCGCCCCCTCCTTCTGCCGCATCCGATAAAGCATCACATGCTCACCGCTGTCCAGATGCAGAGAAAACCAGTCCCAACCGGTCTGATTAGCGGTCAGCGGCTGGCTGCTCCATTCCCGATCCAGCCACGCCGGCCCGCTGACCGTGTAAGTCTGGCCATCGATCTGCAGCGTCCCGCTGGCCTGAAAAAATGGCTGACTGTAGTAATACGACGCCTGCCCCTGCTCCGACTTTTGACTGAACCCCTTGTCACCCTGCAGCACCAGCGGCCGGCTGGACGTCAGCCGCAGGTCGTAAGCGAAATTTTTATCGCGAGCGCGCAGCTGCATGTCGCTCAACGGATCAGCCGCCTTGCCGGCAAACATCCAGTCATCGATCCACGCCTCGAACGGCGCCAGGCGCACACCGGCCTGCCCGACGCCACCGCGCGCGTAGCGCTCGGCCGCGTGATGCACCGTGCTTGATGTCACCGCCGCATGCCCCAGCCACACCGTCTGGTTGCCCCACCCTGCCCGCTCTGCCTCAGGTTTCAAGGCGCTGCGAAACAACGTCCATTGCACACCGAAATCGTTGCCTTGCGGGTCCTTGAGATTCGCCGTGACGTACCACCATTCGATGCGAAAGCCATCATGCGCGCCGTGATCGGCTGGAAAACTGAACACCCGCCCCGGCACTACCGGGGTGAACGCCTGCGCCTGCGCGCCCATGCCGGCAAAGCCCTTCTGTTCCGACACGGACGGATCGCAAGCGGTGAGCAACAGCGCGGCCAGCAGCGCAACGAGCTTAATCCTCATGGGCAAACGTCCTCAGCAGGTCCGCCGGTTGCGTGCGGTACAGCGAATACAGCGGCCACGCCGAGGCGAGCAAGGTCGCCAGCAGCGCCAACCCCATCAGCTGCAGCAGTTGCCACGGGAACACGCGCAACGGCAGGCGCCAGCCGAACGCCTGCACGTTGATCACCGCATCGAGGCACCACGCCAGTGCGATGCCCAGCGGCAACGCCAAAATCAGCGTCAACACCGCCAGCAGCCAGGTCTGGCCGAGGTTGAGCAGCATGAGTTGCCGCCGCGTGACGCCCAGCGCCCACAACGGCGCGAGCTGGCCGAGACGGCTTTGGCTCTGCGTCAGCAGGCTGATAAACAACGCGACACCCGCGACCGCCAGGGTCAGGCTGTTCAACGCCGCCGTCGCGGCAAAGGTGCGTTCGAAAACCTGCATCGACCAGCCCTTGAGTCGGGCCTGATCGATGATGCGGCTATCGTCCAGTTGAAAACGTGTCTGCAAGGCATGCAGAAACGACGGGATCTGCTGCGGATCGATGCGCAAATTGAAACGGTTCGGCGTCAATTGCGGCCAGCCGCGCAGCAGATGATTGCTGTTGACCAGCAAGTGGCCCTTGGGATTGCCGTAATCGGCGTAGATGCCGACGATGCGCGGCGACCATGTGCCATTCGGCGCGGGAATCGTCAGTCGATCGCCCGCGCGCACCTTGAGCCGGCGCGCCAGTTGCTCGCTGAGCATCACCGCATCGTCCGTTGCCAGATGCGCCCAAGGGTCGCTGCCATTGCTGTCGAGCAGCGGCCAGTGCTGGCGATAATGCGCATGATCGACGATGCCGAACAGCTCCGCCGGCCAGCCTTGCAGTGTCACCGTGACCTCCCAGTTGGGCAGCACCGCGCGGACATTCGGCTGCTGCTTGAGCCAACTGTACATTTCCCGCGACTGCGCCGGATTGCTTGGGTTGATGTACAACTCGGCGCTCAGGCGTTGTTCGAGCCAGTCGTTGAAGGTCTGGCGAAACCCGGCGGTCATGCTGCCCGCGCCGATGTTGGCGGCCAGCGCCAGCAGCAGCGCCATCAGCGCCAGACTCAACGCCGGCAATTGCTGCCGACAATCGGCGAGGAACCACTGACCCAACACCGAACGACTGCGCCCCAGCAACGGCTTCAGCAGTGCGCTGAGCAGCACCGGCAAGGCCAGCGCCGCGCCGAGCAACAGCCCGGCCATCAAGACGAAGCCACTGCTCAGGCTGTCGCCCCAGACCAGCGCCGCCAGCGCAATCGCCAGCAAGCCCGTCGCCAACCAACCTTGCCGACGCAACCAGCGGGAATATTGCTCGTGCCAGGCCTGCGGATCGGCGACCGCGAGCAATGGCAGACGCGCCGCCCGCAACAGGCTGCTGGCGCCAGCGAGCAAGGCGCCGAGCAGGCTCAAGCCGATGCCGCTGAACCACCACCACGGACTTAACCGCAACTGCCCCGCCACTTCCGCGCCATAAAGACCGCGCAGGCTGGCGGCGACATCCGGCAGCAATACGCTGGCCAACCAGTAGCCGCTGACCACGCCAAATACGCCGCCGAGCAATGCCAGCACACCAAGCTCGACGATCAGACAGGTGATCAGCATTCGCGCACTGACCCCGCAAGCGCGCAACGTGCGCAGCAGGCCACGACGCTGTTCAAGCGCCAGACCGATGGCCGCGTGCACGATGAACAATCCGACCACAAACGACAGAAAGCCCAAGGCATCGAGATTCAGGTGAAAGCTCTCGGTCAGCCGCGCGAGGTTGTTTTCTTCGCCACTGCTTTTGAGTTGCAACTGGCCTTTGAACGAGTCTGGCAACTCAGCGTGAAAATCCTTGGGCAGCAGCATTCGTGACAGTTGCCCCGGTTGTTCGAGCACGGTTTGCGCCACGCCGATGTCCACCAGCAACACGCCGGGCGCCATGTCTTTCTGGACCACGAGCGGCGGCAAAACCTGGCCGTTTACTGTTTGCGGCGTAGCACCTTCGCGCAGTTTCAGCGCCTGCAAGGTATCGGCGGAAATCCACGTGCTGCCCGGCGGCGTGAAGAATTCGACAACCCGTTCAATGGGCAGCGCCTGCCCGGCCACCGCCGAATCGGCGGGCAATGAAACCGGTTCGATGCCCATCAATTGCAAGCGTTGGTCTTCGTGCCCCTTGAGCAACAAGCGCCCCTGCAACAGCGGCGAGACCGGCCAGCCCTGGCGGCGCAAATCCACGAACCATTGCTGAGAAAAAGTCGCCCCGCCGGATGTGCTCAGGCTGGCCTGCGGTTCGCCGCCGATCAGTTGACTGGCCCGCGCGTAGCTGTCGCGCGCCTGACTGTTCAGCGCCTCGACGCCGGTCAGCAGGCTGGTCGCCAGCCACAGGCCGGTGAGCACGCTGAAAAACTGCACCGGATGGCGCCGCCAATGGCTGAGCAGTGCGCGCAGCGTCTGCCGGAAAACCATCACGTCAGGCGTCCGCTGGACAGCACCACTTGCTGCGCCAGACGCGCCGCGACCCGTGGACTGTGCGTGACCATCAACAGCGTGGTCGGCGTGTCATCAAGCAGTTCCAGCAGCAGGCGCAGCACTTCATCGCTGGTGGCTTCATCGAGGCTGCCGGTGGGTTCGTCGGCCAGCAGTAATTTCGGCTGCGACGCCAGCGCCCGGCCCAGCGCGACCCGCTGCTGCTGACCACCGGAAAGTTGTTCGGGATAACGCTTGAGCAAATCGCCCAGGCCCAGACGCTGCACCAGATGCGCCTGCCAGCGCGGCTCATGGCGCCCGGCCAGCCGCGCCTGAAACGCCAGATTGTCCTCAACGCGCAAACTGCCGATCAGGTTGAACTGCTGGAACACCAGACCGATTTCCGTACGCCGCCAGTTCGCCAGTTGCGCTTCGCTCATCGACTCCAGCCGATGTTCACCGCTGTGAATGCTGCCGCGGTCGACCTTGTCGAGGCCGGCGACCAGATGCAGCAACGTGCTTTTGCCGCTGCCCGATTCGCCCATCAGCGCCAGACTGCTGCCGGCCGCCAGCGTCAGGTCGACGCCCTGCAATACCGGCAGCGAACCCTGTGGCGTGGGGTAACTTTTGTGGACGTTGCGAACCTCAAGCATGGCTGAACCTGATCAATGAGTCTGGGCCAAGGATAGCGGCCCTGAATGGTTTTTGTCCGTTGATGATCATCGCTGTGGCAGCGGTCCGCCCTACCCTGCGTGACAGTCCACCGATAACGATAAGAACCGGAGTCACCATGCAACGTTTCATTTTCAGCAAGCGCGGCCTGCTGGCCTGCCTGATCAGCGCCGCCATCAGCCAGACTCTGTTTGCCGCCGACACCCCGTCTGCGCCCAGCGCACAGACCCGCGCCAGCAACGCCGCCGTCCTGCAACAGCTGCCCTTCAGCGACCGCACTGATTTCGAATCTGTCAGCAAAGGCTTGATCGCGCCCTTCAAAGGTCAGATCAAGGACGCCGCCGGCAAGGTTATCTGGAACGCCAATGCCTACAATTTTCTCGACCATGAAAAAGCGCCGGAATCGGTCAACCCGAGCCTGTGGCGGCTGGCGCAACTCAACGCCCACGCCGGTCTGTTCGAAGTCAGCCCAAGGCTGTATCAGGTGCGCGGCCTCGACCTCGCCAACATGACCATCATCGAAGGCGATGACGGGCTGATCATCATCGACCCGCTGACCATGGCCGAAACCGCCAGGACTGCGCTGGATCTGTATTACGCCAACCGCCCGCGCAAACCGGTGGTGGCGGTGATCTACAGTCACACCCACGTCGATCACTTCGGCGGCGTGCGCGGGGTGATCGATGAGGCCGACGTCAAGGCCGGCAAGGTCAAAGTTTACGCACCGTCCGGCTTCATGGAACACGTGATGAGTGAAAACGTCATGGCCGGTAACGCCATGAGCCGTCGCGCGCAATACCAGTTCGGCAGTCTGTTGCCGCGCGGCGAAAAGGGCCAGATCGATGCGGGCCTGGGCAAAAGCACACCCAGTGGTGGCACGGTCACGCTGATCCCGCCGACCGACCTGATCACCGAGCCTCTGCAAAGCCATACCATCGCCGGGCTGCAAGTCGAGTTTCAGCTGACGCCGGGCACCGAAGCGCCGGCGGAAATGAACCTTTATCTGCCGCAACTGAAAGCCTTGTGCATGGCCGAAAACGCCACGCAGATGATGCACAACATCCTCACCCCGCGCGGCGCGCAAGTGCGGGACGCCAAGGCATGGTCGCAGTACCTCGACGACAGTCTGGCGCGTTATGGCGACAAGGCCGAAGTGATGTTTGCCCAACACAACTGGCCGACCTGGGGCGGTGAACGCATCCGCACGTTGCTCGCCGACCAGCGCGACATGTATGCCTTTATCAACGACCGCACCCTGCACTTGCTCAACCAGGGCCTGACGCCGCTGGAGATCGCCGAAGCGATCAAGAAACTCCCGGGTTCGCTCGATCAGAAGTGGTACACCCGCGGTTACTACGGTTCGCTGAGCTTCAACACCCGCGCGGTGTATCAGCGCTACATGGGTTTTTATGACGGCAACCCGGCCAACCTCAATCCGCTGCCGCCGGTGGACGCCGCCAAACGCAGCGTCGAAGCCATGGGCGGCGCGGCGGCGGTGCTGGAAAAAATGCATACGGCCATGGCCAGCGCGGATTATCGCTGGGCTGCACAACTGGGCAATCAACTGTTATTCGCCGAACCGGACAACGCCGACGCGCGCAAGGCGCAGGCCGAAACCCTGGAACAACTGGGTTACCAAAGCGAGAACGCCACCTGGCGCAACATGTACCTGACCGGCGCCATGGAACTGCGCAACGGTGTGCCGCCGCAATCGGCCAACACTGTGTCAGTGGACATGGTGCGGGCGATGAGCCCGGAGATGTTCTTCGACTATCTGGCGGTACGTCTGGACAGCGAAAAAGCCGTGGCCCATGACCTGACGCTGAACTGGACGTTCGACGATGTGCAGAAGGATTTCAATCTGACGCTGCGCAACGGCGTGCTGACCCACCGCGCCGGGCTTAATCCTGCGGCGGATGCCGGTGTCACCCTGAGCCGCGATACCCTGGAAAAGATCAGCCTCAAGCAACTGGATTTCCCGACGGCGATGCAACAGGGCTTGATCAAGTTGCAGGGCAACGGCAAGAAGTTCGGCGAGTTGATGGGCAGCCTCGACACGTTCGGGCCACAGTTCAATATCGTCACGCCTTGAGACGAAAGCCCTACCCTCACCCTCTCCGAGAGGGAGAGGGAACTGACCGGGTTGTTTGCGCGAGACACGCCGACATGGAATTTGGAGTCGAACGCAAGTTCTGAACAGTCCACAACTCGGCTCCCTCTCCCTCGGGAGAGGGCTGGGGTGACGGGGAAATCTCGCGCACACACCACACAACGATCAATCACCCCAATCCAGCCAT
This sequence comes from Pseudomonas sp. 15C, assembly GCF_055484735.1. Classification (NCBI taxonomy): domain Bacteria; kingdom Pseudomonadati; phylum Pseudomonadota; class Gammaproteobacteria; order Pseudomonadales; family Pseudomonadaceae; genus Pseudomonas; species Pseudomonas sp. 15C. The sequence continues at coordinate 6,716 of NZ_JBUDGD010000101.1, forward strand.
CCTCAACAACCCTGCCCCGAATGCAGCCGTAACTGCTTCGGCGTGATCCCGAACCGTTTGCGAAACGCGCGAATGAAATTGCTCGGCTGGCCATAGCCAAGGCGCCGGGCAATGCGCTCGATCGGTTGATCGCCCGCGGTCAGCCAGTGTCGTGCCAGCGCCAGACTGTCATTGCGCTCGCCGCTTTCGCTCAGCCAGTGCCGCAGCATGCTCTGATGCAAAAACGGATTGGCACCGGGCAGCGCCTCGTCGAGCATGGCGCGGTGCAAGGTCAGCTGCGGATATTCGCCCCGTTCAACAGCAACGCCCGCATTGCGCAACCAGCGCCTTGCAAACTGTGACGGGCACAACGTGACGTTGGCAAACACCGCGTCCGCCGGTTTGCCCAGCCTTCGAGCAATGTTACGTACCAGCGTAGAGGTGACGGCGTCGAGACCGAAGTGATGTACCGAGCCCTGCAACGGACGCAACTGCAACCGCGCGAAATCCCCTGCCTCGAGCAATTCGACCTGCACATGATTGCTGATTCGTGGCACGAAGCTGACAAAGCAGTCGAGACTCACGCGCAAGGTCGCGGCGGAGTCCAGCAGGATATTCAGACCTTGCAGGCTGGTGGTTGCCAGGCCGTCGACCAGTTCACACCCAAACGTCGGCGCTGCACCGGCCAGCTCGCATTCACGCCACAGTCGTTCAACCGCTTGCGCAGCGATTCGCCGGGCCGGATCAACCAGGCTGGACGGACAGATTCCCGCCCGTGCCAACAGCCGCTTCGAGTCCAGGCCAGACTGTTCGGCATGGCCAACGATGGCGCGGGTGTAAGCGCTGCAAACGAATAAAAACTGGGACATGAGAGAAGTTTCTGAAGGACAGGCGTGTACTTATGCCAGCCGACGTGCTATCGATCCAATGCATTAAAAGTATCCGCAAAATGCAGGAGACGCATGATGGATCTTCGCCAGCTTCGCCACCTCGTCGCCCTCGCCGACTGCCGCAATTTCGGCCGCGCTGCCGAAGCGGTCAGTCTCAGCCAACCGGCGTTCAGTCGCAGTATCCAGACGCTGGAACGTGACCTCGATTGCGAACTGGTCGAACGCAGCAGCCGCGAATTTCGCCTCACCGGCCAGGGCGATCTGGTGCTGCAACATGCGCGGCGTCTGCTCGCCGGCAGTCAGGCGCTGCACAACGAACTGACGCAATACAACGGCCTCACCGGCGGCGAACTGCAATTCGGCTGCGGGCCGTACCCGGCGCAAGTGCTGGTACCGGACGCGCTGGCGCGATTCATTCAGGCGCACCCGGCGGTTCGCACGCGGTTTCATCAGGGCGACTGGCAGCAACTGGCGCTGTGGTTGCGTGAACAGCAGATTGAGTTCCTGATTGCGGACGCCCGCTATTTCGTCAGCGATCCGCAATATGAAGTGCAATTGCTGCGCACCCGACCAGGCGGTTTCTTCTGCCGCGCCGGCCATCCATTGGCCGGGCAACAACGCCTGCAATTGCGCGCGCTGCTCGACTATCCGGTAGTGGGCACGCGCATTCCGCCGATGATTCGCAAGGTGCTCGCCGATCTGCTGGGCGAGGCGGATTTCAATCCAAGTGTCGAATGCGCACAATTCGATGCGATACAGCGAGTGGTGCTGCGTTCCGATGCGATAGGCCTGGCCACTCTTGAAGCCTTGCGCGAACAGATTGATCAAGGGCTGATCCATCTGCTCGATTTCATCGATGTGCCGCGCAACGATTCGGCCTTGCAACTGAGTTACGGCATTGTCAGTCGCGCCGGCTATTCGTTGAGCCCGGCAGCGCGGGCGATGATCGAGGCCATCCTGAGCGTCGACCAACAACTGCTGGCGGCCAGCAACCCCGTGGCAAGTCCTGTATGAACACCTTCGCTGCGCAATCCGGCAATACTTTTTATGCCGCGACCGTGCTGCCGGTCATTGAAGAATTGCTGGCCCGAGGCGTCGCGCAGGATGCTATCGAAGCGCAATTTCACAAAAAGCTTTCAGACCTGCGCACACCGTTCATGCGCCTGCCGCTGGTGGTGTCGCGAAGTTTCTGGGCGTTTGCCGTGGAGCAGAGCGGTGATCCGCTGATCGGTCTGGCGGCTGGTCAACGCTTCGTGTCCACTACCCGCAATGGCCTGACTTATTTGTTCGATGTTGCGGTGTCTCTGGAAAGTGCATGTGATCATTTCGCGCGTTTCTTCAGCCGCTTAAGCGGCCATTTCAATGTGCAGGTCGTGCGCGAAAACGGTGGTGTGCAATTGCGTCTGGTCGAGCGCGGAGCACTACGTGCCGCAGTACCCGTCGCCGATTTCATTCTGGTGAGCCTCTGCGGCATGCTACGCCGCAAGTTGCTCGTCAGCGGCATCAAGCTTGATCCGATTGTTGGCGTGGCACTGACTTCAGCCGGCAGTGATGAACATCAACGCGCTTTCAATTCACCCGTGCGCGGGAAACAGCCGAACGCCGCGATCCATCTCGACGCGCAGCTGTTCGAGACGCTGCTGACGCCCAAGCATCCCGCATTGGAAAACACCTTGGTCGAGGTGCTTGAGCAGACCCTGCGCAACAGCGAACCGACACTGCTTGAGCAAGTCAGCGACTACCTGATCGACAACCTGGCGACGGCCGACTGGAAGCAGTTCTGCGCGACGCAGCATTTGCTTGAGCGCACGGCGGCGCGGCGTTTGAAGGCGTTGGGCTGGGGATTTGCAGAATTGCTCGATGACTACCGACGCTATCGGGCTGAAGATTTGTTACGGGCCGGAGAGCTGGAGCTGGTCGAGGTGTCGGATCGGTTGGGGTACAGCGATGTGCAGGGGTTCAACCGCGCCTGTTTGCGCTGGTTCGGGTGTGCACCGGGGGTTTATCGTACTCGGTGGGGTAGGCGCTGAGTTTGTGTGCATATCCGTTGCTGCGGTAACGGCTGCTTACGGTTCCGCTCTTACAGCGGGTCACCTTTTTCAAACGCCAAAAAGGTAACCCAAAAGGCTTGCTCCTACGTACGGCCCTCGCAGGCTCGGGTCCCTTCGCTGCGGGATCGATCCGGGCGCAGCGGCTACGGTTTGCTTCGCTGCACCTCCTTCCGCTGTGTACGACTTCGTCGTACGGTCGCTGCGCTCCCACGCCCGGAT
>NZ_JBUDGD010000102.1:0-9485 GCF_055484735.1 Pseudomonas sp. 15C
TTGCTTCGCTGCACCTCCTTCCGCTGTGTCTGGCTGCGCCAGACGGTCGCTGCGCTCCCACGCCCGGATCGATCCCTCCACTCAGCCTTCCGATGTCGCTGGTTAGGCAAGATCAAGATCAAAAGCACTCGAGCTGGCGCTCATTGTTGAGTGGTTAGAAGCGGGTGGTTGGCTTTGGATTTGTGGTGTGGCTGCCCCTCATCGGAACGCCGCCCGCTCAGCCCTCTCCCCCTGGAGAGGGAGCCGATTTTGGTTGGATTCGAAATTCGCATTCGACTCGGTATCACAGGGCGACGTAACTCTTGAATCCATCACGGTCAGTTCCCTCTCCCACCGGGAGAGGGCCAGGGTGAGGGGCTTTTGATTTTCAAAACTCGAGTACGACTCGGTATCACACGCCTGCGTAACACTTGAATCCCCCGCGGTCAGTTCTCTCTCCCACCGGGAGAGGGCCAGGGTGAGGGGCTTTTGATTTTCAAGTTCGAGTACGACTCGGTATCACACATCGGCGTAACTCTCGCATCCCCCGCGGTCAGTTCCCTCTCCCACCGGGAGAGGGCTAGGGTGAGGGGCTTTTGATTTTCAAACTCGAGTACGACTCGGTATCACACGTCTGCGTAACACTTGAATCCTCCGCGGTCAGTCCCCTCTCCCTCTGGGAGAGGGCTAGGGTGAGGGTTGGCTTTTGGCTTTGCCATCAGGCGCCCCATTCCTGACTGAACACACCCAATCCAAATGTGTGCGAGCCTGCTCGCGATAGCGTCCGCAAGCTCACCACCGCACTAATTCTTGGTCTCAACCTTTCCACCCGCATCCGGGTCATAAAAGTCCGGTATTTCGTATTTGTACTTCTTCAACCAGCGCTGCATCGCCAGGTCGCGTTCGGTGGCGGTGGCCGTTTGCGGTTTTGGTGAGGCGGCTTTGTTGCGGCTTTGCAGGAGCAGCCAGCCTTCGGTTTCCTGTTGTTGCGCCGAGGCGGGGCCGGCGTCGATGGCGGGGGCGCTGAGGGGCAGGGTGAGCAGGGTCAGGTAGCACAGGCCTTTGAGGGGATGCATGGCTGTCTCCTTATTTGAGCGACGGCGGCAGTGGGTCGGCCACGGCGGCGACCTGATTGCCAGTCGGCGGTTTGGCTTTGCCCGGCGCTTTGAGTTGTTCGGCGCGTTGCTGGGCCTGGGTGAATTGTTCCGGGGTCAGTTTGGCTCGGCTGACGATCTCGGCGGCTTGCGGCCAGTCGTTCTGGTACAGCAGCAGGGTGACCATGTTCAGCGTCGCCAATTCGTTGTTCTGCTTGAGTTCGATGGCGGTGAGGAATTCGAAACGCGCGTCGTTGAGACGCAACTGGTTGAGGTAGACCACGCCAAGGTCGTTGCGGATTTTCTCGTCGGTGGGCGCCAGGCGGGCGGCGCGTTGCAGGTGGGCCTGAGCCTGGCCGTAGTCGCCTCGCGCGGCGTGGAGCTGGCCCAGGCCATGTTCGGCCTGGGCGGTCAGGCAGCCGCCGAGCAGGCTGCGATATAACGGTTCCGCCTCGCTGCGGCCGAGCAGGCGGTAGACCTTGGCTTTGCGCAGGCGCACTTCGCTGAGGTTGTCCGGCAGGCTTTGCAGGTTGGCCAGGCTGGCGTGCAGTTTGCCGTCGTTGGCCAGATCGTCGGCGAGGTTCAGCGCCAGTTCCTGCTCCTGGGTCATCTTGCTGCAACTGCTCGGTGACAGCAGCGCCGTCCACGGCGCCTGGCCGTCGGTGGCGCAACCGCCGAGCAGCAGCAGACTTGCCATGACTATCAGTACTTTCATCAAACGCTCTCCATGAGCCAACGTCAGGTTGCGAACGCCCGGGCAATCGCGGTGAAGCCCGGGCCGGCGAGGACGATCAGCAAGGCCGGAAACAGAAACAGCATCATCACCACCGACATCTTTGCCGACATTTTCGAGATGTATTCCTGCAGACGGGTCAGGCGTCGGTCATCCAGCAGTTGCTTGAGCGCCAGCAGCGATTTCATCGCGCCGCCGCCCTGGTGAATCAGCTGTTCAAGAATCACGCAGGTATCGCTGAACTCGTCGACCGCGAGTATCACCGCCGCTTTGTGCAGCTCCTGGCCGAGTTCCAGTCCGCTGTCGACCCGCGCCAGAATCAGGCGCAGTTCGCCGGTCAGCTCCGGCAGCAGTTTTTGCGCTTCGTTGCTGAGCACACGCAATGCCTGTTCCACCGCCATGCCGGATTCGAAGAGGATGCGCAGCAGCGGAATGAAGGTGGATATCTCCACCGCGAGGGTGCGCTGGCGTCGCGCCGAGGCGTAGGCGAGCACGCGTTTGGGCAGCAGATAGCCGCCACCGGTGGCGAGCATCGGCACGATCCAACGGTTGTCGGCCTGGGGGAAGAACACCTGCTGCAGAAAGATCGCCAGGCCCAGGGTCAGCAGCGGCGTGCCGATCTGGCAGGCGGCGTACAACGAGCGCTCGCTGGCACGGCGCCAGCCGATGCGGTTGAGCAGGGTCTGGGTTTCGCTGTCGATGCTCACCGAGCGCTGGCCGAAGCGGCTGTTGCCCACCGCGCGCAACCAGCTGCCGAAGCGGTTTTCGCGCAAGGTTTGACCTTGCAGGCGCTGGTTGATTTGCCGTACCCGGCGCCGCTCGACCAGCAGGTGATTGATCACCAGCAACAGCGCGCCGAGCAACAGCATGAGCGCCGCGAGCCAGATCATCTCAGACGCTCCGCAACATGCGCCACAGCGCCAGGCTGCCGACCACTTGCAACGCGGCGGCGCTGATCAGCATCTGCCGTCCGCCCGCGTCGTTCCACATGCCCAGCATGTAGCCGGGATTGGTCAGCATGAAGTAACTCACCAACAGCAACGGCAATGTGCCGAGCACCCAGGCGGTCATGCGTGTTTCGCCGGTCAGGGCGCGCAGTTGCCGCGCGCCCTGATCACGTTCGCGGATCAGTTTGATCAGGTTCTCCAGCAGCTCGCTGGCATTGCCGCCGTAGCGGTGATTGACCTTGAGGCCAAGCGCGAACATGCGCAGCTCGTCCTGTTCATACAGCTCGGCAAAATCGCTGACGGCGTCGGGCAGGTTCACGCCCAATTGCACGTTGCGCTGCACCCGGCCCATGGCGGCTTTCAGCGGGTCCTCGCTGGCGTCGATGCTGCCCATCACCGCGTCGCTGAGGGTGCGCCCGGATTTCAGGCTGCGGACGGTGTGATCAAGCAACTGCGGCAGTTGCTCGATCATGCGCTTGATCCGCCGCTGGTACAGAAAGGCGATGTACAGCCGCAACGCCAGTGGCGGCACGACGATCATCAGCAGCAGGCCGAACCAGTCGGCGAGTACGAAACCCAGCCCCATCGCCACTGCCCACAGACTCAGCCACAGGCCGAAACGTTCGGTCGGGCGGCCCAGCCCGGCGCGCAGGAACATCCGCTCCAGCCCGACCCAGACGGGTTTCTCCGCAGCCAATTGCGGTTGCCCGGCGGCCAGTCGGTTGAGGACTTTTTCCGTGGCGGTCTTGCGCAGGCCTTGCAGGAACAGGCGAATCGACAGCCCCAGCAGGGCCAGGCAGACGAGGATCAGAATCAACGGTGCCCACATGTTCGCTGCTCCTCGCCGTCAGACCGAATGCGCATCAAAACGCAATTTGTCGCCGGCCGGATTCACTGCTTCGCGCAGAAAGCCAAAACCCGTGCGGCGATCGAGGCGGAACAGGGTATTGGTGACGTAGACGTCTTCGCGAATGCCAACCACTTCCACCACTTCGCTGACGCAGCGGCGCCCATCGGGCATGCGCGTCAACTGGATGATCACGTCGAGAGCGGCGCAGATCATCTGGCGCAGGGTGCGTTCGGCGATGGAACGACCGGTCAGACCGACCAGGGTTTCCAGCCGCAGCAACGCATCCTGAGCATTGTTGGCATGCACGGTACTCATCGAACCGTCATGGCCGGTGTTCATGGCGGTGAGGACGTCGACCACCTCAACGCCGCGAATCTCGCCGAGGATTATCCGGTCCGGACGCATGCGCAGAGCGTTGCGAATCAGGTCGCTGGCTTTTACTTCACCGTGCCCTTCGGCATTTGGCGGGCGGGTTTCCAGGCGCACCACATGCGGGTGGCCGAGCTGCAATTCGGCGACGTCCTCAATGGTCACCAGACGTTCGTGGGGGTTGATCAACTGGCTGAGAATGTTCAGCAGCGTGGTTTTGCCGGTGCCGGTGCCGCCGCTGATGAGGATGTTGCAGCGCTGACCGACCGCGTTTTGAAAAAACTCGAAGATCGATAGGTCGATGGTCTGCATCGCCATCAGATCGCTGCTCTTGAGCATGTCCTTGCGAAATTTGCGAATCGACAGACACGGGCCGTCGAGGGCGATCGGCGGAATGATCGCATTGACCCGGCTGCCATCCGGCAGGCGCGCATCGACCATCGGCGAAGACTCGTCGAGGCGCCGCCCGAGCGGCGCAAGAATCCGCTGCATGACCCGCTCGACATGATGCGCATCGATAAAACGCAAATCGCTTTGATGCAGCACGCCGTCGCGTTCGATGAACACCCGGTGCGGGCCATTGACCAGAATTTCGGTCACCGATGGGTCGCGCAGCAGCACTTCCAGCGGGCCGAAACCGGTGAGTTCGTCGACAATTTCTTCCGCCAGCCGCTCCATCTCATAGCGGGAAATCGCCAGGTGCAGACGGGCGATGTACTCGGCAACCTTGTCGGTGACGAAATGCGCGAGCTGCTGCCGCGAGCCTTCCAGCAGGTTTGTTCCCGACTCCTCGAGGGCATCGATGATGTAGCGATGCAGCACCAGTTTCAGGCCTTCGTGATCGCTGTTGCCGTTACTGGCGCGCGGTGCGCTGCCGAACAGTTTCTCCGTGCTCATGAGCTGCCTCGCAAGCGGTCGAACCACGTGACTTTGGGTTTCGCCAGCCCCTCGGAGCGTTTCGCCAGACGTTCGCCAAGAGCGCGCAGGCTCTGCGTGAGTTTCTCCCGAGGGGCCAGTTCGAACAGGCTGACGCCCTGGTTTTTTGCGTTCAGGCGCACTTCCGGGGTCAGGGCCAGGGTGGCGATCACTTCGAGGTTGAAGGTCTTGCCGAGGGTTTCCGCGTTCGGCGCGACGCTGCTCAAGTAGCGGTCAACCAGCAGGCGGGCATGGTCGAGCTTCATGCCTTTTTCGCGCCACAGATTGAGCACCGCGAGATTGCGTCGGCAGTTGAGCACGTTCTGGTCGGTGTACCAAAGCAGCTTGTCGCAGTGGCTGACGAAGGTGCGCAAGGCTTCGCTGTCGCTCTGCCCGGTGAGGTTTACAACGATGTGTTGGAAGTGCTGACGCAGGGCGCTGAGCAGCATGTACAACTCGGCGGCGCTGGTGTTTTCCAGCGGCTCGTCATTGCTTGCATAGGCGAGGATGCGCAGGCCGGCTTCGGTGCTGGTGAAGGCGCTGTCGATCAGTGTCGCGTCGAGCCGGCGCAAGTGGCGCAAGGCATCGCCAAAATGAAACGAGCTCTCCAGCCCGAGCAGCGCCAGGCTGTCGCCGCGCGGCAGACCGAGGTCGAGCAGCAAAGTCTGCTGGCCGCTCTTTTGCACCACCAGCGCCATGTGGTTGGTCAGCAGCGCGCCGTCGGAACTGCTCTGCACGCCGTACATCACCGTGAGCCCGCCCAGTTGCGTGTTCGGCGCCACCGGCGGCAGACGTTTGCTCAAGCGCCGTACCAGCCCGGCGACCTCACTGGAGCGCGAACCATAGGCGACAAAATCCCGCGCACCGGCGCGCATGGCATTGAGCACAAGCTGATTGTCCATGCCGTCGCCGAGGGCAACGATCGCCAGCATCGGTTTGGCCTCCAGCGCGCCTTCGATAAGTGCACTCTGCGCGACCACATGTTCACGATCGAGACCGACAAAAACCAGGCTGGCGAACGTGACGTCGACCAATGCCAGCAACTCGTCGAGGCTGCCGCCCCCGGCGCTGACCACTTGGCCGAGCGGCGCGAGCGCACCTTGCAGCCACTCCAGATCAGTGCTGTTGCGGGTGATGGCGAGGAAGGTCTGGCTGAGGTTCTGGCTCATTGCGATAACCCGCTGCGCTTGTCGAAATTGCCGTTTTCAAGGAAAAACATGCGGTAGAAATTCGGGTCATAGTTGCGCAGCTTTTCACCGGGCAGCGACGGCAATTGCGCGTCCGCCGCCAGTGGCTGCACCAGATGCGGTGTGACGATCATCAGCAATTCGCGCTCTTCGCGCTTGATCTGCGAACCCTTGAAAAACGCGCCGAGCACCGGGATATCGCCCAGACCAGGAAACTTGTTCACCTGTGAGCTGTTGGTAGTGCTGATCAAACCGCTGATCACGAAGCTTTCGCCATCGCCCAGCGACACGCTGGTGTCGGTGCGGCGAATGGTCAGCGCGGGCACCGTGGTGCCGGCAATGTTCACCGCGTTGGCGAAATCCAGTTCGCTGACTTCCGGGGCGACCTTCAGGGCGATGCGATCACGGCCGATGATGGTCGGCGTCAGGGTCAGGCGGATGCCGAATTCCTTGTACTCGATCGACACGCTGTCGCTGCCGGAGCTGGGCACCGGAATCGGGATTTCACCGCCCGCCAGAAAGCTCGCGCTCTGCCCGTTCAGCGCCACCAGGCTCGGGCGGGCGAGCGTGTAGGCAAAACCACTGGTTTCCAGCGCATTGATGATCGCCATGGTCTTGCCGCCAACCCAGGAGAAATTGAACAGCGAGTTATCCACCGGCAGGCGTGGCTGCGGCACCCCGTCAATCGGCGGCAGGGTGCCGGGCGAGCCGAAAAGGAAATTGCCTCGCGTGCCGATCAGCGAGGCCGTGGCTTCCTTGAGTTTGGTCCTGCTGACTTCGACAAAACGAATATCGGTCTGCACCTGCGAGGGCAGGCTCGGATCGTCCGAAGGCAGGCTGCCGGTCATCGCCGCAGTGGCGGCGCCTTGCACAAAGACCATGCTCTGGCGCGGCTCGCTTGAGCAGGCCGTCCAGACCATCAGGCTGGTCGCGCCGGGCGCCACGCCAGTGAGCAAAAACGATGAACTGCCGTTAGCGTGCACGTCGGCGATTTTCGGATCGCCGATCGCCAGACGGGTGATCGCCACGGGGGACTGCACATCCTGCTGAAAGCCTTCGCCGATCTCGATGACTGGCGGCAATCGGCCGAGGGTCGAGCAACTGCCAACGGCCGCGGATGCCGCCCCCGTCGACAGTCCCATCACCATCAAGACGCGGAGCATGTGTTTCCCTGTCGACCTGCAACGACTCTGCATGCACCTGGATCCTTGCGCTGTCATGGGGTTTGTTGGCTGAGCTGATTGCCGCGGATGATTTCCACCGCGGGGCGCGCGATTGTGTTTGAGCTGCTGCTGGACGGTGTTTTCGGTGCGCTGCCCATGGCCAGTTGGGTGAATTGGAAGAGCTGACTGTTGGCGTTATCGAGGTGCGCGGAGGACTGTTGTTCGCCAGCCCAATATCTGGCCAGACGTTGTTCTTCGCTGCTGCGTACGGCCAGGCGCAAGGTGCCGGCCTGGGTCGCAAGCATCAGGCGGCTCAGCAATTGCTGCGGCACCGCGAGCACCACGGTGCGTGCCGCGAGGCGGCGTTGATCCTGTTTGAGTTTGTCTTCGGTGCTGAGCGTCGGCGTGGCCGGTTGGCCATCGTTGGTCAGGCCGTACTGCTCGCCGACGCCGAGCACACGCATCGCCGGCAGGACAATTTGCGCCGACTGCTGCGGGTTGCTGGCGTCCTGACGCAGGTAGAGCAACACATCGACGTAATCGCCGGGCAGCAATTGCCCGGCCGCGCCGATCACTTCATCAACCGCCACGGTCAGCGCGCGTTCATCGCTGCGGATCATCCGCGCCAGCGTGCCGCCGGCGCTGAAACTTTCATCGGTGAGCCAGGTGCCCGCGCTCAAGGAACGCCAGGGTGTGCGACCGATGGCTTGATCGACATTGCTCAAGCTACCGGCCGGTGCGCTGCGCAATTTTTCTACTGTCACATCTGCCGCCGTCAGTGCGGTGAAGGGCGGCACATCGTGCAGCAGCACCACCACCGGTTGGCGAGTCTGGTCTTCGGCAATCGCGACAGTGTTTTCAACGCTGACCGCCGGGGCGATCGGTGCTTGCGCGACGGGGACCGGATGGCGACTGAGGATCAATCCCCAATAACCGACAAAAATCGCGCCCAGCAAGAGGATGGCGGCGAGGGCCATGGTGACGCGACTGTTCATGACGGCTCTCCCTTTCCTGCTGCACTACCCGTCGAACTTGTTAACGAGAGAAATTCCCGATTCTGCAGCTATGAACATGCAACTATTTCGCTATTTGCACGCTAGCTGATCTGTACAAAAGCGCCATTAATGACAGGCAAATAACCCACGAAAGTATGGGGCCTGGCCAATTAACAGCAGGAAATGGCGTACACAGGCATGGATTAATGCTTTGTGATTAATCCGTTCTTACAGTTGTTGGGTGGGGGTTTGTTGACAATGCTCAGCTAGCACGGTGGAACCATGCCGCGGTGGTGGTGTCGGCGCCAGAGGCGCGAAGGAGCAGGCGTATGTTTGATATGAATCTGGAATTTCTGATGGCCAAGGCCCGTTTGTTGTTCAAGAGCGAGGAGGGCGCTTCGGCGATTGAATATGCGATTGTCGTGGCGATGGTCGCGGTGGTGGTTGTGGCGTTTGTTACCCCGTTGGGCGACCGGGTGCTGGCGATCTTCAACAACATTCTGACCAGTCTGGATGGGACTGCTGTAACCAGGCCGACGCCTTGATCGCGGTGTGGATCGCCGTTGGCTGATCTCGGGCTACACTCTGGTCTACTTTCAGTTTTCAGGGATTGCCCATGAATTCTCTCCCTATGCCCCGCCAACAGTTGCTTCTGGTTGACGACGAAGAGGACGCGTTGCTGGAGTTGGCGGAGTTGCTGGAGGGGGAGGACTTTGTCTGTCATACCGCGACTTCGGTGAAGCAGGCGTTGCATCACCTGACCCGGCATCCGGATATTGCGCTGGTGATTACTGATCTGCGCATGCCGGAGGAATCGGGGATGTCGCTGATCCGGCGCTTGCGTGAGCATACGGCGCGGGAGCATTTGCCGGTGATTGTGATGTCGGGGCATGCGGATATGGAGGATGTCAGCGATATGTTGCGGTTGCAGGTGCTGGATCTGTTTCGCAAGCCGATTTATCACGTTCGGCTTTTTGAGACGCTGGATAATTTGTTTCCCAAGGTTCGGGGTGGGTGACGCGGCGGCCTTTGGGCCGACCGGGTTCTTGGGGTTTGGGGGTTTATCCGTTGCTTCGGGTGTGGCGGCTGGCGGTTTCGCCCTTACGGCGACTTACTTTTTTACAAGCGCCTAAAAAAGTAAGCAAAAAACGCTAGCTCCTACGTACGGCCCTCGCAGGCTCGGGTCCCTTCGCTCCGGGATCGATCCGGGCGCAGCGGCTACGGTTTGCTTCGCTGCACCTCCTTCCGCTGTG
>NZ_JBUDGD010000103.1:0-9458 GCF_055484735.1 Pseudomonas sp. 15C
AGCAAGCGTTTTTTTGCTTACTTTTTTTAGGCGTTTGTAAAAAAAGTGAGTCGCCGTAAGGGCGAAACCATAAGAAGCCGTTACCGCAGCAACGGATATGTACCCAATCAAGAAGCGCCAGAAAGATAGCCATCGCCAGCAGACTGGCTCCCACACTGATCTTCAGTGCTCACAAAACGGAGCCAGCCTGCCAACGACGAAGCCCAAGCCTCAGCGCATCACTTGGCCTCAGCCTTGAGCTTCAAATAAGTCTGATGCATATCCACCGCCCAACCATCGATAACCTTTTTAACGTCATCAGCCTTCATCACCTGCGAAGAATTCTCCAACGGCGTCCCGGTACCTTTGCGCACCACCTGCGCCACGACACCGTTACTGCCGCCATCGAGAAACACCGCCTCGGTGGCCAAGGTCGTTTCCTGATCACGAATACCACTGGCAGTGCTCACAGCCGCAGCAACCAGCGCAATCGGAATCACCTCATAGGCATGCAACCCCTCGGTCTTGCTGCTCACCGCCGTAATCGCCGGACGCACCACAATCACGCCCGGCCCAGGCCCGGTCGCCAACGGCAACGACTTGCCGATTTCACGCTTGAGCGCCTGATCGTAATAACTGGTGATGCCGTTGAGCGTCTGCTGCGGAATTTTCGCGGTCGGCTGCGGTTTTGGATAGAGCTGGCTCGGCTCGATGTACACGCTGGTGAACTTGTTGATATCCAGTTTCGGGTCCATCCAGCGCATCACTTCAGCCCCGGACGGCGATTTGGCCTCCTTGAGCTGGCTGTAGTCCTTGAGAAACCCGGAGTATTCATCGGGAGCGACGGTCTTGCTGGAACAACCCACCACACCGAGGGTGGCAATGCACAGCGTGCCCATCATCACTGCTAGCTTCATGCTGTAACTCCTGTCAGAAGGCCAAAAACTTTGCCTGGGGGAGTTACAGGTATAGCTAAATCCTCGGTAATTGCGCTGGCAAAGCACAAAATTCACAGACGGCTACGCAACGCCTCATACGCCCCATTTGACAGACGCCGGTCATCCGGCAAAGCTGCAACGAGCTGGAACGCGCGCCCGACGGCAAATGCCCCTGGACTACGGAAGTCGCAATGCCCAAGCATAAAAACAAAGCCGCACGACCTGACCCTGACTCGTCCCGCTCTTCAATCTCACGTTATCTGTTTCCCGTCGCCATCGGCGTACTGCTGGCTGCCGTTGCGGGGATCGGCTGGTTTCTGTTCAGCCCCGCTCCCTCGCCAGTGAAAGCCATACCGGCGAGCACGCCGGTTGCCACGCCCGCGAAGTCACAGCCGGTCGTGGCGAGCACCCCGGCGACGATGGTCGATGAACAGCAATGCCAAGGCTGCCACAGCGAGCAGGTCAAGGACTGGCAGGGTTCGCACCACCAGTTGGCGATGCAGGCGGCGAACGCCGAGACCGTACTCGGCGATTTCAATAACGTCACCTTCAAGGCGGAAAAGGAAACCACACGGTTCTCGCGCCACGACGGCGGATTCTGGGTCAACACGCCCGGCATCGACGGCAAGAATGCTGACTTCAAAGTCGCCTACACCTTCGGCATCGCGCCGTTGCAGCAGTACCTGATCGAAGTCGGTGAGGGTCGCTTGCAGGCGCTCGGCGTGGCCTGGGATAGTCAAAAGCACCGCTGGTTTCATCTCTATCCCGGCCAGGGCGTCAACTTCAAGAATCCGCTGCATTGGAGCAAGCCCAGTCAGAACGCCAATTTCATGTGCGTGGAGTGCCACACCACCGGCTTCAAGCGCAACTTCGAGGCGGCCAGCAACAGCTTCAACAGTCATTGGAACAGCCTCGGCGTCGGCTGCCAGGCGTGCCACGGTCCGGCGTCGAATCATGTGCAGTGGACGGCGCAAAAAACCGATCTGATCCATCACGGCTTTGACGTGAACCTGAAAGACAAAAACGCCACCGTCGAGATCGAAACCTGCGCACGCTGTCACGCCCGTCGGGCACCGCTGGACGATGGTTTTACCGTCGGCAAGCGCTTGATGGACGATTATCTGCCCAGCGTCCTCACCCGGGAACTGTACGAGCTGGACGGCAAGATCAAGGATGAAGTGTTCGAACACGGTTCGTTCCTGCAAAGCAAAATGTTCGACAAGGGTGTGCGCTGCAGCAATTGTCACAACCCGCACAGCACCGAACTCAAGGCGCCGGGCAACGCGGTGTGCCTGCAATGCCACAACAGCGCCGGCAAGACCTCGGTCGAAGGCGTCGACGGCAAAGGCCTGCAAGCAAAGAACTACGACTCCAGCGAACACACCCGCCACACCATGGGCCAGCCCGGTTCGCAGTGCGCGGATTGTCACATGCCCGGCAAGTTCTACATGGGCAACGACTTCCGTCATGACCACAGTTTCAGCATTCCCAACCCGGCACGGGCGCAGAAGCTCGGCACCCCGGACGCTTGCCTGACCTGCCACGAGGGCAAGGCCGGCGACAAGATCACCGCGCAGTTCAAGCTGTGGGGCACCTCCAGCGCAGCGCAAGCGCCGCGTTATGACGAGAGTCTGTGGCTGATTCGCAACGGCCAGCCCGGTGCCGCGGACGCGCTGTATACGCAGCTGCAACGCAGCAACCTGCCGGCCATTCAGCGCGCGACGTTGCTGGCGGAACTGCCGCTGTACCCGAGCGAACAGGCGTTGAAACTGGCGACCCAGGATTTGCGCCACGCCGATCCGCAAGTGCGTGAAAGCGCGGTACGCGCGATCAGCGCTTTCCTGCCGCCAGCAGAGCGTGCGCCGTTGCTTGCACCGTTGTTGGGCGACCCGGTGAAAGCCGTGCGCATCGTTGCGGCGCGGGACCTGCTCGGCGCATCGCGCAACACCGGTCTGGGCGCAGCGCAAGCCAACTGGAGCGCGGCGATTGCCGAATATGAAGCGGTGCAGCAAAGCCTGCTGGAACGTGCCGAGGCCAATCTGAATCTGGCGATGCTGTACCAGGCCAGCGGCCGTACCGTCGAAGTCGAAGGTTTGTTGCGCTCGGCACTGCAACGTGACCCGGACTTCTATCCGGCGCTGGTCACGCTGGTGCAATGGCTGGAAGGCAATGGTCGGGTTGCTGAAGCGCAGAAACTGCTCGGCGACAGTCTCAAGCAACACCCGGATGCTGCATTGCTGCAGCACACTCAAGGCTTGTCACTGATCCGCGCTGGAAAGACCAATGAGGCGATGGCGCCACTGAAAAAAGCTGCTGAATTGGAGCCGCAGAACGCGCAGTACGGCTACGTGCTGGCGGTGGCGCTGCATGAGAGTGGCAAGGTCGATGAGGCCTGTGCACTGCTGGAGGGGTTGCTCAAGGTGCAGCCGGCGAATCGCAATGCACGGTTGTCGCTGATTCAGTGGTACCTCGACAGCGGGCAGGAGCCGAAGGCGCAGGTGCTGTTGCAGGGGTGGAAGAAGATGAATATGGGGGATCCGGCGCTTAAGTGATCGGCTCGAGATCGCGTCCCCTCACCCTAGCCCTCTCCCGGAGGGAGAGGGGACCGACCGAAGGATATTCATGAGATGCATTTACCTGACCTAATGTAGTGAATCCATAATCGACTGGATTTTTCAAGGTCGGCGCAGCTCGCCAGACACCTCGGTCAGTCCCCTCTCCCTCCGGGAGAGGGTTAGGGTGAGGGGCTTTTGATCTTCAACCCATTCTCACCAGGACGTCTCACCACTACGCATCGCTATCTCGCGCCGGCTATTGATCCGCATCGCCTTGATCAGCGACACCGTCCCCACCAGCAAA
Source organism: Pseudomonas sp. 15C (assembly GCF_055484735.1). Lineage (NCBI taxonomy): Bacteria > Pseudomonadati > Pseudomonadota > Gammaproteobacteria > Pseudomonadales > Pseudomonadaceae > Pseudomonas > Pseudomonas sp. 15C. The sequence continues at coordinate 3,777 of NZ_JBUDGD010000103.1, forward strand.
ATCACCGCGCCAAACAGAAAGTCGATGTTGTACAGGCGGAAGTCCTGCACCGGCCCGAGCAGCAGCCCGCGCACCAGCGCCACGCCCACCAGCGTCGCGAGGAAATCGATCCCCGGCAGGTCGCGATAGAACACCAGCATCAGCGGCAGACACAGCACCAGCAGCAGCATCAATACCACGACCTTGAACGAATCCTTGCGCTCGACACTGAAGGCGCATTCGTGGGGTCCGTAGGGTTTGTAATCCTCGTCACGAATCATCGAGGTGATCTCGTTGATGTAGTCGACGCGGTTGTACTTCTGGATCGGTGTGAAGGTATTGGACATCTCCATCAGCGTGGTGATGTTCTTGAACCGCAGGTCGATGCGTTCGCTGCCCTTGAGGTAATACAGCACCGGTTTGTAGCCGTAGCGGTAGGTGTCGAAAGGGAACGCGGTGGCCTGGCCCTGCACACCGATCGGGCGCGGTTCGAGTTCGGCGTAGGCGCTTTTGTTGCTCGCCGACAGGTTGCGGCTCAGCGGCTGCACCTTGACCTGTTCGAGGAAGATCGGCGTCGCGCCGTAGGTCCACTGCAACGGCTCGAGGCGCAGGCGCAGTTCATTGCGGCTGAGATCATAGCGATTGAAAGTGCGTTCGGAGACCACCAGCGAACCGCTGAGCATGAACTCGCCGCGCAGGTTGTTGGTGATGCGCAGGGTCAGCTGATCCTTGCCCAGCGCCGCCGCTTCGGTAGACGGTGGCACGCCACACCACGCGGTGCTCTCGCCGACACCGCCGAGCTGGCCGTCACGGTTTTCGTTGAACAGATATACATAGCTGGCCCACAGCGTCAGCAGCAAAAGCAACGCCGTCAGACCGAGGATTTTTTTGCCCGGACTCACTGATCAGACTCCCTTCTTCGGTTCCATCGTCCAGCCGAAAACCCGCTGGCGAGCGCGACTCTACCAAAAGGCCATCACTGACCCAAGGGAAAATGCCCAATCGTTGAGGATACTAAGGGTTTCCCCGGTCCCGGCGTTTCGACTTGCAGGAGAGAGCCTGCTCGCGATAGCGGTGTGTCAGGTTCAGATGTGTTGACGGGTACAGCGCTATCGCGAGCAGGCTCACTCCTGCAATGGACCGTGGCAGGGAACAGAAACTACAGAAACACCAGATCAGCCCGCGGCAAACCGCCACAGCCCTGCCCCGAATCTGATCCGCACAAACCAGCCATTGCTGAGCCTGTTTTGTTTTCCGCGCAGTTCCTACAGTGCAGCCCATGCCAGACCAGGAGGCCTGGCGAGACTTGGCAACCGTGGATGAACTGACCATGAGCACAGCAACAATCGGGCAGGCCTATAACTACAGGGTCGTGCGCCAATTCGTCATCGCGACGGTTTTCTGGGGTGTAGTGGGCATGGCGATGGGCGTGTGGATCGCCTCGCAACTGGTCTGGCCCGAGATGAATCTGGACCTGCCATGGACCACCTTCGGCCGCTTGCGCCCGTTGCACACCAGCCTGGTGATTTTCGGTTTCGCTGGCAGCGCGCAGTTTGCCGCCAGTTATTACGCGGTACAGCGCACCTGCCAGGTGCGGCTGTACTCGGACGCTCTTGCCGCTTTCACTTTCTGGGGCTGGCAATCGGTGATCGTGATCATGCTGATCACCTTGCCGCTGGGCTACACCACCACCAAGGAATACGCCGAGATCGAATTCTCCGGCGCGGTGTGGATGGCCGTGGTCTGGGTGGCGTACGCCGTGGTTTTTTTCACCACCGTGGTGCAACGCAAGACCAGACATATCTATGTCGGCAACTGGTTTTTCGGTGCGTTCATTCTGGTGATCGCCATGCTGCACGTGGTCAATCACCTGTCGATTCCGGTCGACTGGTTCAAGTCCTATCCGGTCTATTCCGGCGCCACCGACGCCATGGTGCAGTGGTGGTACGGGCACAACGCCGTGGGCTTTTTCCTCACCACAGGCTTCCTCGGCATGATGTATTACTTCGTGCCAAAACAGGTCAATCGGCCGGTGTATTCGTATCGCTTGTCGATCGTGCACTTCTGGGCGTTGATCACCCTGTACATCTGGGCCGGCCCTCATCATTTGCACTACACCGCCCTGCCGGACTGGGCACAGTCGCTGGGCATGGCCATGTCGCTGATCCTGCTGGCGCCAAGCTGGGGCGGAATGATCAACGGCATGATGACCCTGTCCGGCGCCTGGCATAAATTGCGCACCGACCCGATCCTGCGCTTTCTGGTGTTGTCGCTGGCGTTCTACGGCATGTCGACGTTTGAAGGTCCGATGATGGCAATCAAGACCGTCAATGCCCTCTCCCACTACACCGATTGGACCATCGGCCATGTCCACGCCGGCGCGCTCGGCTGGGTGGCGATGATCACCTTCGGCGCGACTTACCACATGGTGCCGAAAATCTTCGGCCGGGCGCAGATGCACAGCACCGCATTGATCAACCTGCACTTCTGGCTCGCGACCATCGGCACGGTGCTGTACATCGCCTCGATGTGGGTCAACGGCATCACCCAAGGCCTGATGTGGCGAGCGATCAACGAGGACGGCACTCTGACCTATTCGTTCGTCGAAGCGCTGCAGGCCAGCCATCCGGGGTTCATCGTGCGCTTCGCTGGCGGAGTGTTTTTCCTCAGCGGCATGTTGCTGATGGCCTACAACGTCTGGGGCACGGTGCGGGTGGCGGATGTCGCACTGGCGCAGCGTGACGCGCAGATCGCCTGAGGTGCCAGTGATGGAAATGTTCTTCGATGGGTTGGGTGTGGTGTTTCTGTGGCTGGCGGTGGAGTACTGCTTGCGGCGGGAGACGGCGGACAGTCTGGATGAGGCAAGCATGGTGCCGTTTGCCGACGATCCGGAGGTGGCACGGCGGGTGGAACTGGCGACCGGGAAACCGGTGAAGGCGGTGGCGCCTGAAGAGGTCAAGCCGGGGTGGGTCAACCTCGATATGTGAGGTGTGTCAGCCGGGCTGCCCTCACCCTAGCCCTCTCCCAGAGGGAGAGGGAACTGACCGAGTTGTTTGTTCGAATTATGCCGACCTGAAATATCAAGTTGAACTCAGGCTTTGAACAGCACTCGATCGGCTCCCTTTCCCCCTCGCCCCTGGGGGAGAGGGAACTGACCGAGTTGTTTGTTCGAATTACGCCGACGTGAAATATCAAGTTGAACTCAGGTTTTGAACAGCACTCGATCGGCTCCCATTCACCCTCGCCCCCTTGGGGGAGAGGGAACTGACCGAGTTGTTTGTTCGAATTACGCCGACCTGAAATATCAAGTTGAACTCAGGCTTTGAACAGCACTTGATCGGCTCCCTTTCCCCTTCGCCCCTGGGGGAGAGGGAACTGACCGAGTTGTTTGTTCGAATTACGCCGACGTGAAATATCAAGTTGAACTCAGGCTTTGAACAGCACTCGATCGGCTCCCTTTCCCCCTCGCGCCCCTGGGGAGAGGGTTGGGGTGAGGGGGTAAGCTCTTGATCTTAAACGCGATCGCGCGGAATCAAACCCTGCAACTGCTGCGCAAGAAAATTCGCATCAAACACAAACGTATCCGGATCCTTCAACCCGTTGGTCTTGCGCCACTGCCACTCGCCATTGGGCAGTCCCACCAGCGAAATGCTGCCGTAACGCGCGGCCGTCAGCCCCATCACCGCCAGTGAAATCTGCCCGCCGCTGCCCATCACATCCGGCACGAACTCCACCGGTTTCCCGGCAATCACGATGCTCAACTTTTCCGTCTTGAACGTCGACGTCTCCACCGGCACGCTCGGCCCGAATGCGACGTAGGCCTCGCGATTCACCTCCAGCAGATTCGGCGCCTGCACCGGCTCCAGCCATTGCTGGATATCACCAAACAGCGCGGTAATGCGCGTGGCCCACGCCGCCGATTGCGTCTCGAACAGTTGCTTTTTGTGCGCTTCACTGTCGGCGTAATGGCGGAGCATCTCGCCCAGTTGCTGTACATCGTCCATAGCGGTGTTCCTCGGAAAGGACCTGCGAACCTCGATAGTGGCAGATCGAAGCCTCGGCGTACGTTAAAGCTGCAGCGAGCGTAACACTTGCATGGAAAGTCAGCGGTACAGTCAGTCGGCGCTGGCTTCGGCCCGCAAACAAAACGACACTCCAGCCAGACCCGAACTCTCGACACACCTCACTGCCCGAGGACATCCAATGCGCACCATCGGCCTGATCGGCGGCATGAGCTGGGAATCCAGCGCCGAATACTATCGCCTCATCAATCAACAGGTCCGCGATTGCCTCGGCCCTTTACGCTCGGCGCAATTGCTCATGTACAGCGTCGACTTCGGCCCCGTCGAACAGGCCCAGCACGCCGGACGCTGGGATGATGCCGCGGCCATCCTGGTCGATGCCGCGCGCCGGCTCCAGGCGGGTGGCGCCGATTGCGTGGTGCTGTGTACCAACACCATGCACAAGGTCGCCGAGCAGATTCAGGCAGCGATCCATATTCCGTTTCTGCACATCGCCGAACCGGCAGCCCAGGCAGCACTGTCGATTGAGGCGCGAACCGTTGGCCTGCTCGGCACGGCGTTTACCATGGAACAGGATTTCCTCAAGCAACGTCTGATCGCGCAGGGGTTAACGGTATTGGTGCCGGACGAAGCCGAGCGCAAGGACGTGCACCGGATCATCTACGACGAGCTCTGCGTCGGCGTGATCAGCGATCAATCGCGACAAACCTACCAGCGGGTGATCGAATCGCTGACCGCACGCGGCGCGCAGGCAATCATCCTTGGCTGCACCGAAATCGGCCTGCTGATCAAACCCGAACACAGCGCCCTGCCCCTGCTCGACACCACGGAACTGCATGCTCGGGCGGCGGTGGCGTTCGCGCTGAACGATTAAGTCAGGTTTTCGATGCGCCGCGCAGACGGGCCATGCTCAGCGTATCGACCCACTGCCCGTCGCGCACCGCGTAATCACGAAACAGGCCTTCGGTTTCGAAGCCGAACTTGCGGTAGAGACCGATGGCCGCTTCGTTATCGGCGTACACCGTCAGTTCGACGCGGTGCAGGTTCATCCAGTTATCGGCCACGTCCAGCGCCGCCGCCAACAGTTTCGAGCCGACACCTTTGCCTTGCCACGCGACCGCAACGCCCATGCCGAAACTGCCGGCGTGCGCCCGACGCATCGGCGAATACGCCTCAAGTCCGAGACTGCCGACTACCACACTCTGATGCAGCGCTACCAGTTTCAGCGCGCGTGGGTTGTCGGCCTGAAGCCGCTGGCGCCAGACTTCGATGGACTGAAACGGCATCTGCAACACCTGCCGCGCCACGGCCGGGTCGTTGTACAGCGCGGTAATGCCTTCGAGGTGGGATTCGTTGGAGCGTTCGAGGTGGATGGCGGGGTTTTGGTCTGACATGGGGATCGGTCCGTGATCGAGGAATGGCTGATCACTGTAAACCGCCAGTAATCCGTCTGGCGAGCGTCCCCCACGGGTTCCTTGCTTTGGAGGCGGGGCAGAAGATCAAAAGCAACGTCAAAAGCCCCTCACCCTAGCCCTCCCGAAACGTCGGACCGCCCGTAGGGAGAGGGGACCGACCGCGGTGGATGCGAGAGATACGCCAACCTGCGATACCGAGTCGTTCGCGATTTCAAAGCCAACGTAGATCAGCTCCCTCTCCCTCCGGGAGAGGGCTGGGGTGAGGG
>NZ_JBUDGD010000104.1:0-9195 GCF_055484735.1 Pseudomonas sp. 15C
ATGGTGGGCGTAGCTCAGTTGGTAGAGCACGGGATTGTGACTCCCGTTGTCGTGGGTTCGATCCCCATCGTCCACCCCATATTTCGAAAGGCGCCAGATTTAACAGTCTGGCGCCTTTTTTGTTTTAGCGCTTTTGAAATCCGGCATGGCCGGTTTCGAGGTGCAAGGGCAGGGCGCTTCGTCGTAATCATGTTGCTCGATGATGCCGCGCTGCCCGGCGTACTTGCTCGCAAGTGCGGCCGTCAGGAGTGACTGGCAGTCGCTTCTATATATAGAAGCGGTTGCTGCAGAGCCCTGGCGTGATGGTTTGTATTCGTCTGCGGAGCGCGCTGCTTTGAAGTATCGCTCCGAATAAACTGCCTGCTGTTTTTTTACCCGTTTTCCGTAGGGTGACTTCTTGAGTTTGACCCACTAGAATGCATGCCCTTGATTCTGGGGTCGGAAACGGCCGGCTAACGTCTGTGCAACGAGGAATATCCATGCAAGTTTCTGTTGAAAATACTACTGCTCTCGAGCGCCGCATGAGCGTCACCGTGCCGGCTGAGCGCATCGAGACTCAGGTCAACAAGCGTCTGCAGCAGACTGCCCAAAAGGCCAAGATTGCTGGCTTCCGTCCAGGCAAAGTGCCAATGAGCGAAATCAAGCGCCGTTTCGGTGCCGATGCTCGCCAGGAAGCGGTAGGCGACGTCATTCAATCGTCCTTCTACGAAGCTGTGGTTGAGCAGAAGCTGAACCCGGCGGGTTCGCCGTCGATCGAGCCAAAGTCGCTCGAAGCTGGCAAAGACCTGGAATACGTTGCTGTATTCGAAGTGTTCCCTGAGTTCACCGTTGCCGGTTTCGAAGGCATCACCGTTGAGCGCCTGAGCGCCGACGTGTCCGACGCTGACCTGGACAAGATGCTCGACATCCTGCGCAAGCAGAACACCCGTTTTGAAGTGGCCGATCGCGCTGCGCAGAACGAAGACCAACTGAACATCGATTTTGTTGGCAAGGTTGATGGCGAAGTGTTCGCTGGCGGTTCCGCCAAGGGCACTCAGCTGGTACTGGGCTCCGGCCGCATGATTCCAGGCTTCGAAGAAGGCCTGGTCGGCGCCAAGGCCGGTGAGGAACGCGTTCTGAACCTGACCTTCCCAGAGGACTATCAGAACCTCGACCTGGCTGGCAAAACCGCTGAGTTCACCGTTACCGTGAACACTGTGTCCGAGCCTAAGCTGCCTGAGCTGAACGAAGAGTTCTTCGCGCAATTCGGCATCAAGGAAAGCGGCATCGACGGTTTCCGCACCGAAGTTCGCAAGAACATGGAGCGTGAGCTGCGTCAGGCAATCAAGTCCAAAGTAAAAAATCAGGTGATGGACGGTCTGCTGGCCACCAACCCGATCGAAGTACCGAAGGCGCTGCTGTCCAACGAAGTTGATCGTCTGCGCGTGCAGGCTGTTCAACAATTCGGTGGCAACATCAAGCCTGACCAACTGCCGGCCGAGCTGTTTGAAGAGCAAGCCAAGCGCCGCGTCGTGCTGGGTCTGATCGTGGCTGAAGTGGTCAAGCAGTTCGACCTCAAGCCTGACGAAGCCCGCGTTCGCGAGATGATTCAGGAAATGGCTTCGGCTTACCAGGAGCCTGAGCAGGTCGTGTCGTGGTACTACAAAAACGAGCAGCAACTGAACGAAGTGCGTTCGGTTGTGCTGGAAGAACAAGTTGTGGATACTGTTCTGCAGAAAGCTAGCGTGACCGACAAATCGGTCTCTTACGAAGAAGCGGTCAAACCGGTAGAAGCTCCAGCAGCCGACTGATTGTTTTTGCGTTAGAAGTACACACATAAGCCAGCCTTCGAGCTGGCTTATGCGTATTCAAGACATAACTATTTGGGAGTGACTGCAGAGCATGTTCCGTAATTCGTATATTCAGCAGAACTCTGATATCCAGGCCGCCGGCGGCCTGGTCCCGATGGTTGTCGAGCAATCTGCTCGTGGCGAACGCGCCTATGACATCTATTCGCGCCTGCTCAAGGAGCGAGTGATCTTTCTGGTGGGTCCTGTAGAGGACTACATGGCCAACCTGATCTGTGCGCAACTGCTGTTCCTTGAAGCGGAAAACCCGGACAAGGACATCCATCTCTATATCAACTCCCCGGGCGGTTCGGTGACTGCAGGCATGTCGATCTACGACACCATGCAGTTCATCAAACCCAACGTATCGACCACTTGCATCGGTCAGGCATGCAGCATGGGCGCGTTCCTGCTTACCGCAGGTGCCCCGGGCAAGCGTTTCTGCCTGCCGAACTCGCGCGTGATGATTCACCAGCCACTGGGCGGTTTCCAGGGCCAGGCGTCGGACATCGAAATCCACGCCAAGGAAATCCTCTTCATCCGCGAGCGTCTGAACACGCTGATGGCCAAGCACAGCGGCCGTACTCTGGAAGAAATCGAGCGCGACACCAATCGCGACAATTTCATGAGTGCAGAAGCGGCGAAGGAATATGGCCTGATCGACGAAGTGATCAACCAGCGCCCAGCTTAAAATAAGCGACGCATAGAGGCCTGGTCGGCAAGTCCGATCAGCAGCGGGCTTGAAAAAGCCCGCAATAGCCTTCATCTTGTGTTGCAAGCCTATCGGATTTGGATCGAACGAATGACTGACACCCGCAACGGCGAGGACAACGGCAAGCTGCTCTATTGCTCCTTCTGTGGCAAAAGCCAGCATGAAGTGCGCAAATTGATTGCCGGCCCCTCGGTCTTTATCTGCGACGAGTGCGTCGACCTGTGCAATGACATCATCCGCGAGGAGGTGCAGGAAGCCCAGGCCGAAAGCAGCGCGCATAAATTGCCTTCGCCTAAAGAAATCAGCGGCATCCTTGACCAGTACGTCATTGGTCAGGAGCGTGCGAAAAAGGTTCTGGCCGTAGCGGTGTACAACCACTACAAGCGCCTGAACCAGCGTGACAAGAAGGCTGACGACGTCGAACTCGGCAAGAGCAACATCCTGCTGATCGGCCCGACAGGCTCCGGTAAAACCCTGCTGGCCGAGACTCTGGCCCGCTTGCTGAACGTTCCGTTCACCATCGCTGACGCAACCACCCTCACCGAGGCCGGTTATGTGGGCGAAGACGTCGAGAACATCATTCAGAAGCTGCTGCAGAAGTGCGATTACGACGTCGAGAAGGCCCAGATGGGCATTGTCTACATCGATGAAATCGACAAGATTTCGCGCAAGTCCGACAACCCGTCGATCACCCGCGATGTATCCGGTGAAGGCGTGCAGCAGGCCTTGCTCAAGTTGATCGAAGGCACGGTCGCTTCGGTACCGCCGCAAGGTGGCCGCAAGCATCCGCAGCAGGAATTCCTGCAGGTCGACACCCGTAACATCCTGTTCATCTGCGGTGGTGCGTTCTCCGGTCTGGAAAAGGTTATTCAAAACCGTTCCACCAAGGGCGGCATCGGCTTCAACGCAGAAGTGCGCAGCAAGGAAGAGGGCAAGAAAGTCGGTGAATCCCTGCGTGAAGTCGAGCCTGACGATCTGGTCAAGTTCGGTCTGATCCCGGAATTCGTCGGTCGTCTGCCCGTCCTCGCGACGCTGGACGAGCTGGATGAGGCTGCGTTGATGCAGATCCTCACCGAGCCGAAAAATGCTCTGACCAAACAGTATGCCAAGCTGTTCGAGATGGAAGGCGTCGATCTGGAATTCCGTTCCGACGCACTGAAATCCGTCGCCAAGCGTGCCCTGGAACGTAAAACCGGTGCCCGTGGCCTGCGCTCGATTCTCGAAGGTGTACTGCTCGACACGATGTATGAAATCCCCTCGCAGTCCGAGGTGAGCAAAGTCGTGATCGATGAAAGCGTGATCGAAGGCAAATCCAAGCCACTGTATATCTACGAGAACAGTGAGCCGACTGCCAAGGCAGCGCCGGACGCGTAAGCGTCCACCCTGTCGCAGTAAAGAAGGGGCCCTCGGGCCTCTTTTTTTTTATCTGGTTTTTTACAGCCGCATTGCGCTTGTTTTTTTTCAAGGCAGCCCCCATCTTGGTTTCAAGTTCAATTCCATCTGATTACGGCCCTATGGCCGCCGTAGAGGCGAAATCATGAAGACAACCATCGAATTGCCTCTCTTGCCATTGCGTGATGTCGTGGTTTATCCGCACATGGTTATCCCGCTGTTCGTGGGGCGCGAGAAATCCATCGAAGCCCTCGAGGCCGCGATGACGGGCGACAAGCAGATCCTGCTGCTGGCCCAGAGAAACCCGGCTGACGACGATCCCGGTGAAGATGCTCTCTATCGCGTAGGTACCGTTGCCACGGTTCTGCAACTGCTCAAGCTGCCTGACGGCACCGTCAAGGTGCTGGTCGAAGGCGAACAGCGCGGAACGGTCGAGCGCTTCAGTGAAGTCGACGGCCACTGCCGTGCCGAAGTCTCGCTGATCGACGAAGTCGACGCCGCGGAACGCGAGTCCGAAGTGTTCGTGCGCACATTGCTGTCGCAGTTTGAACAATACGTTCAGCTGGGCAAAAAGGTCCCGGCTGAAGTCCTGTCGTCGCTTAACAGCATCGATGAGCCGGGGCGTCTGGTCGACACCATGGCTGCGCACATGGCGCTGAAAATCGAGCAGAAGCAGGAAATCCTCGAAATCGTTGACCTGTCGGCGCGTGTTGAACACGTACTGGCGCTGCTGGATGCCGAGATCGACCTGCTACAGGTTGAAAAACGCATCCGCGGTCGGGTCAAGAAGCAGATGGAGCGCAGTCAGCGCGAGTACTACCTGAACGAGCAGATGAAGGCCATTCAGAAAGAGCTCGGCGACAGCGACGAAGGCCACAACGAAATCGAAGACCTGAAAAAGCGTATCGACGCTGCCGGTCTGCCGAAAGACGCCCTGGCCAAGGCCACTGCCGAACTGAACAAGCTCAAGCAGATGTCGCCGATGTCCGCCGAAGCCACCGTGGTGCGCTCGTACATCGATTGGCTGGTGCAGGTGCCGTGGAAGGCGCAAAGCAAGGTGCGTCTGGACCTGGCGCGCGCGGAAGACATCCTCGATGCCGACCACTACGGCCTGGAAGAGGTCAAGGAACGCATCCTCGAGTACCTCGCCGTACAGAAACGCGTGAAGAAAATCCGTGGCCCGGTGTTGTGCCTGGTCGGTCCTCCGGGCGTGGGTAAAACCTCGCTGGCAGAGTCGATCGCCCATGCCACCAACCGCAAATTCGTGCGCATGGCCCTCGGTGGCGTGCGTGATGAAGCGGAAATCCGTGGTCATCGCCGTACCTACATCGGTTCGATGCCGGGAAGATTGATTCAAAAGATGACAAAAGTGGGCGTGCGCAACCCGCTGTTCCTGCTCGATGAAATCGACAAAATGGGCAGCGACATGCGTGGCGACCCGGCGTCGGCGTTGCTGGAAGTGCTCGATCCGGAGCAGAACCACAACTTCAACGACCACTATCTGGAAGTCGATTACGACCTTTCCGATGTGATGTTCCTGTGCACCTCGAACTCGATGAACATTCCGCCGGCGCTGCTGGACCGGATGGAAGTCATCCGTCTACCGGGCTACACCGAAGACGAAAAGATCAACATCGCCGTCAAATACCTCTCGCCAAAACAGATCGCCGCGAACGGTCTGAAGAAGGGCGAACTGGAATTCGACGCGGAAGCGATCCGCGACATCATCCGTTATTACACCCGTGAAGCCGGTGTGCGTGGCCTCGAACGCCAGATCGCCAAGGTCTGCCGCAAGGCCGTGAAAGAACACGCGATGGAAAAACGCTTCTCGGTGAAAGTGACAGCCGATCTGCTCGAGCACTTCCTCGGTGTGCGCAAGTTCCGCTACGGTCTGGCCGAGCAGCAGGACCAGGTGGGTCAGGTGACTGGCCTGGCCTGGACTCAGGTCGGTGGCGAATTGCTGACGATTGAAGCGGCGGTGATTCCGGGCAAAGGGCAGCTGATCAAGACCGGTTCGCTTGGCGATGTTATGGTCGAATCGATCACTGCCGCGCAGACTGTGGTGCGCAGTCGCGCCAAGAGTCTGGGCATTCCGCTGGACTTCCACGAGAAGCGCGACACGCACATTCACATGCCTGAAGGTGCTACGCCGAAGGACGGTCCGAGCGCTGGTGTCGGTATGTGCACCGCGCTGGTTTCGGCATTGACCGGCATTCCGGTGCGCGCCGATGTTGCCATGACCGGTGAGATCACGTTGCGTGGTCAGGTGCTGGCCATTGGTGGTCTGAAGGAAAAACTGCTCGCCGCTCACCGCGGCGGAATCAAGATCGTGATTATTCCGGAAGAGAACGTGCGCGATCTGAAGGAGATTCCTGACAACATCAAGCAGGATCTGCAGATTAAACCGGTTAAATGGATTGACGAGGTCCTGCAAATTGCGCTGCAATACGCGCCGGAGCCCTTGCCGGATGTGGCTCCGGAGATAGTAGCCAAGGACGAAAAACGAGAGTCTGACTCTAAGGAAAGAATTAGCACGCATTAATAGGCTTTTGCCTGGGTGGCTTCCTTGACAGTTTTTTAGAGCCCTTGTTATAAAGCGGCTCTTAAGTGTCTGTAGGCCATTCAGCACTCGTTTTTGCTTTCACCAAAAAAACTTAGAATCATCTCAAAATAGATATAAGGGGACTTAGAGTGAACAAGTCGGAACTGATTGATGCTATCGCTGCATCCGCTGATATCCCGAAAGCTGCTGCTGGCCGTGCGCTGGACGCTGTAATCGAATCCGTCACTGGCGCTCTGAAGGCTGGCGACTCCGTTGTTCTGGTTGGTTTCGGTACTTTCTCCGTGACGGACCGTCCGGCGCGTACCGGTCGTAACCCACAGACCGGCAAGACTCTGGAAATCCCGGCTGCCAAGAAGCCAGGTTTCAAAGCCGGTAAAGCACTGAAAGAAGCTGTTAACTGAGTTTCAGGTTTTTACCCATCCGGGTCGGGGTCAAGCCTGACTTGGCAGCGGAGCGGTAGAGCAGGCCACTGAGAAAGTCGCCTGTAACGCCGGGATCGAGGGTTCGAGCCCTGTCCGCTCCGCCAGTTACGAGAAGGCGCATCCTCGGATGCGCCTTTCTTCTATCCGGATTCTACCCACGCTCCACGGTTGCCTAAATATTGAAGTTCAACCGTTTCTGGGGGACGCATGCTGCAGAATATCAGGGACAATTCACAAGGCTGGATTGCCAAGACCATTATCGGAGTCATCGTTGCACTGATGGCTTTGACCGGTTTCGATGCCATTTTCCAGGCCACGACTCACAAGAATGAGGCGGCCAAGGTCAACGGTGAAGAAATCAGCCAGAACGAGCTGAGCCAGGCCGTTGACATGCAACGCCGTCAGCTGATGCAACAGTTGGGCAAAGACTTCGATGCTTCCTTGCTCGATGAAAAAATGCTCCGCGAATCGGCCCTCAAGGGTCTGATCGATCGCAAGCTGCTGTTGCAAGGTGCCGAACAGGCCAAATTCGCTTTCTCCGAAGGTGCACTCGATCAGGTGATCCTGCAAACGCCTGAATTCCAGGTGGACGGCAAGTTCAGTTCCGAGCGTTTCGACCAGGTGATCCGTCAGCTGGGTTACAGCCGCATGCAGTTCCGCCAGATGCTGGCTCAGGAAATGCTGATCGGCCAACTGCGCGCGGGTGTCGCGGGCAGCGGTTTCGTGACCGACGCCGAAGTGCTGGCATTCGCCCGTCTGGAAAAACAGACCCGTGATTTCGCCACGCTCAACGTCAAGGCTGACCCGGCAGCGGTGAAGCTCACCGACGACGAGGTCAAGGCTTACTACGATGAGCACGCCAAAGAGTTCATGACCCCGGATCAAGTAATCATCGATTACGTCGAGCTGAAGAAGGCATCGTTCTTCGACCAGGTCGCCGTCAAGGATGAAGACCTGCAGGCCGCGTATCAGAAAGAAATCGCCAACCTGTCGGAACAGCGTCGTGCGGCGCATATCCTGATCGAAGTGAACGACAAGACCACCGAAGCTCAGGCCAAGGCGAAGATCGACGAAGTCCAGGCGCGCCTGGCCAAGGGCGAGAAGTTCGAAGCGCTGGCCAAAGAGTTCTCGCAGGATCCGGGTTCGGCCAACAATGGCGGTGACTTGGGTTACGCAGGCCCTGGTGTTTACGATCCAGCGTTCGAAAAAGCCCTGTACTCGCTGGGCAAAGATCAAGTCTCCGAGCCGGTTCGCACCGATTTCGGTTATCACCTGATCAAATTGCTGGGTGTCGAAGCGCCTGAAGTGCCGACTCTGGCCAGCCTGAAAGACAAACTGACCCGCGAGCTGAAAGCCGCACAGGTCGAGCAGCGTTTCGTTGAAGCGACCAAGCAACTGGAAGATTCGGCGTTCGAAGCGTCTGACCTGGCGCAGCCAGCAGCGGATCTGAAGCTGACCGTGCACACGTCCAAGCCGTTCGGCCGTGAAGGTGGCGAAGGTATTGCGGCCAACCGTGCCGTGGTCACCGCGGCATTCAGCCCTGAAGTGATTGATGAAGGTGCCAACAGCACCGCCATCGAGCTGGATCCGGAAACCGTGATCGTGCTGCGCGCCAAGGAACACCTGAAGCCTGCGCAGCTGCCGCTGGAAAGCGTGAATGCGGCGATCCGCACCCAGTTGACCAAAGAGCATGCCAGCGCAGCCGCCAAGACCCGTGCCGAGAAGCTGATTGCTGATCTGCGCGATGGCAAGGCTCCACTGGACAAGGCGATTGACGGTCAGAGCTGGAAAGTCACCGAAGCGGCTACCCGTGGTCAGGAAGGTGTTGATCCGGCGGTGTTGCAGGCGCTGTTCCGCATGCCGAAGCCGGCCGCCAAGGACAAGCCGACCTTCAACAGTGTGACGCTGCCGGACGGTAGCCTGATGATCGTGCGCTTGAACGGCGTTAACGAAGCGGCGGCGCCGACCGATGAAGAGAAGGCGCAGTACCGACGGTTCCTGGCTTCCCGTGAGGGGCAGCAGGATTTCGCGGCGTATCGCAAGCAGTTGGAAAGTCAGGCGGATATCGAGCGGTTCTGATTGCTGACTGGAGACATGGGAGCCCCGGCCTTTTTTAGGTCGGGGCTTTTTTTTGCGCCTTGGCGGCCTTTGGGCCGACCAGGCTTTGGTTGTTTTGGGTGTATATCCGTTGCTGCGGTAACGGCGGCTTAGGGTTCCGCCCTTACGGCGGGTCACCTTTTTCAAACGCCAAAAAGGTAACCCAAAACGCTTGCTCCTGCG